>JAFLBZ010000030.1 GCA_017303715.1 Rhodothermia bacterium
CCTTTTGTTTCAACCGAAGATGTAAAAACGATGGAAAAGACGGTTAAAATGGCGAAAATTATTATTTCTGCAACTTCCAAAACCGATGCAAACATTTTTAATCCCAATACATTGAGAGATATTGCCAAATTTGAGGCGATTAACCTCTAAATATGGCTAAGATATAGTATAATTTGATCTATTTTATCCACCTACGCAATTGGGGGAGTTCCTCCACCATCCTTGAAAGGCAGTACGACTCTTAGAAAAATCCGCCTCAGCAAGGATGGCTTAGACTAAACTCCTGCCAGCTAAATCTTTCTCGATGAAATATGTCGCCCCTACCGGATTTTACTGTTCGTTCAAAAATACTTTATGCGTATTTTTATAGCATTCAAGTGTGTAAACTATTGTAATGAATATCCATAAGGACATAAGCTTGTGATCTTGGTAGTCGTGCAAGATTAATCCATCTATCAGGACTAATTTCGAAACGCAGGTCGCATAAATACACCCATTTGGATCCTACAGACAAGCGCTAAAGGACAGATTAAACCTTTTAAGGATCAAAAGTATTTTAGTGATGGTGGTTATGTTTTGGATTTATTAGGTGTCTTTAGCAATATTAGGCGTCAAATAAAAAACAAAACAAATCTATAACAATTAAATACTTACATGAAAAATAAAATTCGCCCACAAGCCGAAATTAAAGGCTTAGACCGTGATTTTCCGGAAATTGCAATGGCTTTACTGAAAGGGGCTTTCTTATTGGGTTCGCTCAAGTTTATTGGGTATTTACTGATTCCGTAAGCACGAGCCTCATGCTTATATCTGCACGCTTATAGTCATTGTTTTCGGGCAAAGATTCCTCCACAAAGCCCAATTTCTGATACAACTGTCTGGCAACGACTAACCTTGAACTTGTTGAGAGCCATACACTTTGCACACGTAGTGCCCGTGCAACTTCCAAAGCAGCTTCTACCAACCTTTGTCCCAAGCCCAACCCTTGTTTTTCTGGTATAATGGCCAATTTGGCCAATTCCATCTCGTCTAAACCAGATTTAAGGAGCGCAACAGTTCCTAAAACAGATTCGTTTTCAAGCAGGAATAATATTTCGCCTCCCTTTTCCAGAATATACGCTTCAGGATTTTCGAGATACAACCGGTCTGGCGCTTCTATGGCAAAATAGCGTTCTATCCATTGGTAGTTTAAGGATGCAAAAGCATCTCGGTACTGTGTATGGAACGGGACGATACAAATCTTGCCCAAGTCTTTCTGCATGAGGAAATCTGTTGGTGGGTTCTCGCTACCAATGGGGAAGTTTACATAGCGCATTTTCCGGAACCCCCAACGTTCATAGTACCTAACTGCGCCCTGATTCTGATCCCAAACGGTAAGCCAGAGAGCATCATGGCCATGTTTAACGGCTTCTCCAATCGCTTTTTGCATGAACAACTGCCCTACCTTCTGTCCCGTCCATACACGTTTAAGGTAAATCCGATGGAGCCAGAGCGGGTTTATGCCCGATACGCCAATAATCCGCTTACCAGATTCGAGTTGTAGGTAGCCTACCGCCTCTTCGCCAGCATATGCCAACCAAATACGGATGCTGGGATCGGCAAGTTCCCGTTCCAATTGAGGAATATTATAAGAGGTTTGCACCACTTTCCGACATTCTTCGGGGTCGTAAATGGCCTCAAACGCATCACGAAAGGTTTGCTCGGCCAATACCGACAATTGGGCAGCATCGGCAACTGAAGCAAGAACTAATGAGATTTTTGCGGTCATAAAGGCTCAAAAAGGCCTACCACATCCGCAGTAAGCCTTTGTTTTTTTTATTACTTAAAATACTTATCGATGATCGCCAATCAGATTACGGCTTAGGTTCTCCGGTCCTTGCTCGGTCACATACACATCGTCTTCTACACGAATTCCGCCCAACGGTAGCAATTCATCCACCAAGTTCCAATTAAAACAAGATTTGTGTTCCCCTGTTCGGTGCGGATTTAGCAAGAGCGGGATAAAATACAACCCCGGTTCTACGGTAAGCAAGTGTCCGGCTTCGATGGGTCGCGTTGTCCGGAGCCAAGGATATTTGGAATCGGGAGGCAAAATTGTACCTTCAATATCCACTTGGCGTCCGCCCACATCATGCACCTGGATACCCAAGTGATGCCCCAAGCCATGTGGGAAAAACACGCGGCTTAACCCTTTTTCAAATGCTTCGTCTGCCCCAACGGTCAAGACGCCCACTTCCGAAAGCATTCCGGCAATGGCCTTGTGTGCATGTACATGAATCTCGGAATAGTCGGCTCCAACCGTACACATAGACAAACAGTCCAATTCCAAGGCATCCATTTTGTCCAATAAGTGTGCAAAAGCAGGATTCGGGTTTGCGCGTAAATATGTACGTGTAATATCGCTTGCATATCCAAATGTTGCAGCTCCGGCATCTATCAAAAACGTGTGTCCCGGATTGGGTGCAGTGGTTTTTTTGGCGGTATAATGCAATGTGGCGGCATCGGTATCCCAGCCAATGATGTTGCCATACGGCGTGTCACGATCCAATTGTCCAGTGGCAGCAAGATAGGCAGCATGGATTTCTCGCGCACTTCTGCCCTCAGACACCATTTTTTTGGCCACTCGATAGCCCTCTGCCGTACGGCCCATTGCCATACGGATACAAGAAACCTCGTACTCGGTTTTGTATGCACGGAACCAATCGAGGGCGTGTAACAATGCTGCTGGCTCAACCGCAGACTGGGGTAAGCCAAGTGCATCTGCCGCTTTGGAGCTATTACCAATGTAGGCAAATTTCCAAAGTGTACCTGCTGCTTGGATTGCCTCCTCGAAAGACGAAACAACGGTTACGTCCAAGACTTGTGCATAAGGATGGTCTAACGGCTCTGGCGATTCATACCAAAAATCTTGTGGCACTACATGAATTAACCGGATGGCCTCTCCTGGCTTAAAAATAACCAAGTGATCTGGACCAACCACTGGCGCAAACCGAACAAAATGGGGTACGGTATGGAACAACACGTCGTGGTCATCGGCATGATAAACCGATGAAGCTCCCGCATGAAAAACAATGCCATCGTATGCAGCTCCTTTCTGTGCTGCATGAGCCAATGCTTCTGTGGTATAACGGCTCACCTCCTGAAGGTGATTTCTGAAGAGCGTTTCCATAAAATCTTGGATTTATTATAAAGGGTAAATGGTCTTAATGTTTCTTTTAAGGATCGAAGTACCTTCTTTTATGAATCTACCATGCAAGATACAGTGCATACGCCTCAAAGTATTGACTTTTGTAAAGTTTTATTTGTACATTTCTGGTCTAAAGAAGAAATAGCCCGATCGTCTAACGGTAGGACAGCGCCCTTTGGAGGCGTACGTGGTGGTTCGAATCCTCCTCGGGCTACAAATATAAGGCACAAAAACGGGGCTTGATCCTCGTTTTTTTTTGTGTGTCTGCTCGCATCGAAAATACCGCAGTTGTGGTAACGATATGCTTCACCACTACGATTTCCGGCCCATTTCAATTTTTGCGGGGCGCTCGAATCCCGTTCTCGCAGAAGCCATTGCGGGCTATTATGGCCAATCACTTGGGCAGGTTACGATCAAAGAATTTTCGGACGGCGAGTTGTATGTCCGCTATGAGGAGTCTATACGTGGTCGCGATGTATTTCTGATACAAAGCACCAATCCACCTGCTTCCAATTGGTTGGAGCTTTTGTTGATGATTGACGCCGCACGCCGTGCCTCGGCAGACCGGATTACAGTGGTCATTCCATACTTCGGGTATGCAAGACAAGAAAGGAAAGACCAGCCCCGTGTTTCGATTGCTGCCAAATTGATGGCGAATATGCTTACTACCGCAGGCGCCGATCGGATCCTAACCATGGATTTACATGCGCCGCAAATTCAGGGGTTCTTTGATATTCCGGTAGATCACTTGTATGGCTCTGCTGTTTTTGTAGAGGCTATACGAAAGTTAAACATCGAAAATCTATTGATTGTTGCCCCAGACATGGGCTCCATCAAACGGGCAAGGGCTTATTCGTCCAAACTTGGGTGTGGCTTGGCGGTGATAGACAAAAGGCGGGCGCAGGCCAACCAATCCGAGGTGATGAGTATTATTGGGGACGTGAAGGGGAAGAATGTCATCTTGGTGGATGATATGGCGGATACCGCTGGAACGCTGGTTAATGCCGCTGTTGCCTTGCACGAACGTGGCGCATTGGAAATTAGGGCGGCCTGTACGCATGGTGTTTTCTCTGGCCCTGCCCTTGAACGGATTGCAAATTCCGATCTGATTGAGTTTTTGGTTACCGATACGATTTACCACGACCCGGCAACTTTGCACAAGAAAATAACGACTATAAGCGTTGCCTCTGGATTCGCGGATGCCATCCGTCGAATCTATACGGATGACTCGATCTCCACCCTATTCACAGAATAAAATCATTGCCCTTTGGGCTTTTTATCAGGTACGGGACGCCAAATACTTGGCCTATCCCCTTAAAACCATAAGATTATGGAAAAAGTAATTCTAAATGCTACCCCGCGCGAAGTGGGAAAGACCGCCAGTGCTGCCGAGCGCCGCAAGGGATTGGTTCCGTGTGTATTATACGCCAATGGCGTTGCTCCGGTATATTTTTCGGTGACGGAAATTAACCTGAAGCCATTGATCTTTACCAACAAAAAAGCCATTGCCTACGTGGAAGTAGATGGTAAAGGGTATGACTGCATTATCAAACAACTTGACAATCACCCCACAACCGACCGACCGATCCATGTGGATTTTCAGGCATTGATTCCCGGCAGTAAAATCCGCACCTCCGTTCCTCTCCACACTACGGGTACGCCCAAAGGTGTTGTAGCTGGTGGTGCTTTAAAGAAAGTCATCTTTAAGGTAAATGTTGAATGTGATCCCGCAGATTTGCCTACCTATATTCCAGTAGATGTATCGCATTTGGAAATCGGGAAAGACATTCGGGTTCGGGAATTAAACGTTCCGGGCATTACCTTCCTGACCGATGCCAGTCAGTCTATTGCAAAGGTGGTTACAAAACGGGCTGGCCGCTAAGCGCAAAAACAATCTTGTAACGGTGGCGCGTCGTGTGGTTTTGCATGACGCGCTTCTTTTTGATTCGGCTTTTCCAAACAAAAAACATGGGACATCGGTTAATTGTAGGCTTAGGTAATCCGGGCACCACCTACCTCCATACCCGTCATAACATTGGCTTTATGGTGATAGACGCCATTGCCGAAAAAACCAAATCAACGATCGCTTCGTCCGACATTGCCCGATTAGCTCCTTTTTTTGGTCAACAATCCGTTGCCATCGAGGCTGAGGCCAAGTTTAAAGGATACCCATTTTATTTGCTTAAACCACTAACGTACATGAACTTAAGTGGATCAGCAGTAAAAAAAGCCGCCAATAAACATGGGATTCCAACGGAGAATATCTTGGTCATTTATGATGATATTGCGCTCCCTGTAGGTGGGATACGGATACGTCCATCTGGAAGTGCGGGAGGACACAATGGCCTACAAGACATTATAGACGCATTGGGAACGGATGCTATCCCACGGTTACGCTTTGGTATTGGCAATGCTTTTGAGCGCGGAGAGCAGTCTAACTACGTTTTATCCCCATTCGAAGAAGCGGAATTAACCGTTGTAAAAGCCTCCATCAAGACAGCCATGGATGCCAGCCTGGCCTTTGTCCGAGAGGGGTTGCATGTAGCGATGAACCGTTATAATCGGAAGGGCGGTGCATAGAAAAACGGAGAACCGTTTGCTGATCGGCTCCCCGTTTTGTCTCACCCATTATTTACCCAAACAATTTCCCAAATCGAATTAGCCTCGGCATGGCCCTGTTTTGCGGTCTTTACGGTCTTCCCGACGATCCCCTTTATCTTCTTTTCGGTCTCTTTTGTCCTCGGCACGGTCTCGGCGGTCTTCTCGGCGGTCACGACGATCCTCGGCACGGTCTCGGCGGTCTTCGAGACGGTCTTGGATGCCTCCATTATGACGTGCATCTCGGATGTCTTCTTTACGGTCACGTCGGTCTTCGGCACGATCGCGGCGATCTTCCCGGCGATCACGTTTGTCTTCGGCGCGATCTCGGCGGTCTTCGAGACGGTCGCGGAGGTCTTCTTTACAGTCTGCCGGAATCGGTTTTGCTTTCCGTTTGATGAGTTGTGCTTGTGCTGCATCAGCCGTTGCAAAGAAGAGAACACCCGCAACAAAGGTGGTGCTTACGAAGGTTTTGAACATACTTTTCATGACGATGTTTTTTATGATGATGAAGTAGGCCGAGGCTTTTGGCTCATTTTAAAGTTCCCTGCCTTACACTGAAATAATACGGCAAACGCCATAAGAAAGTATTGTCGGAATGTCGGGAAGACCATGGCCATTTATCGGCGAAAATATGGCAAAAGTGTGACCTGCTTGTTTTTTGGAAAAGGTACTGTAGCGAAATTCTTACAAAGAGGAACCTCGGAAACTTATTTTCGGTATTATTTTGGCTTCATCATTTTTATCATCCTTAAACTCGGCTTCAACGCTAATGCTCACCTATAACGATCCGGCTTTGTTTAAGAAAGTGGAAGACGCGCTTGAACTTATCCGCCCATACTTAAAAGCAGATGGCGGTTCTGTTCGTATCTCCGACATTACACCGGAAATGGTGGTAGAGTTAGAATTACTGGGGGCGTGCGAGTCGTGCCCGATGAGCCTCATGACCTTGCGTGCAGGTATTGAGCAGACCATCAAAAATGCCGTTCCACAGATTAATCGGGTGGAGGCGGTTAACGTAGCAACAGCGTTATAATCAGGTTCCCATTGCGGAGTGTCCGATCTGTATTTTTCATAGCACTTAATTTTCCGCCACTTCCGAGATCATCAACTTATCCACTCGGTTATTGTCCATGTCCACAATTTCAAAGCGATAATTACGCCACTCGAAAGTATCACCAACTTTGGGAAGGCGGCGTAGTTTTTGTAAAACGAACCCACTGATGGTATAGAACTCGCCGTGACGGTATTGGTCATCTATAATATCAAACTCGCGGAGGAAGTCGTCGTAAGGCAAGCGTGCATCTACCAACCAAGATTGTCCGTCACGTTTTACAATCCAATCGTCCTCCTGATCGTCGTCCTCTTTTGGGATAAGGTCGCCAAAAAGTGCCTCGAAGATATCGTCCATCGTCACCAAGCCTAACAGTTGACCAAACTCATCAACCACAAATCCTTGATGTGTTTTCTCCTCACGAAAGCGCTCCAGAACCTTCCATGCACGCACGTTTTCAGGGAAGAAAATAGCTGGTCGAATGATTTTCCGGAGGTCTGGTTGGGTATTTTCCGTTAAAGCCACCACCAAATCTTTTAAATGAATCAGACCCAGCACACGGTCTAAAGATTCTTCGCAGATGGGATATACATCGTGTTGCTCATCCACAAGAATACTCCTGATGGTAGGCCAATCGTCGGTAAGGTCTAACCAAACGAGATCAGAACGGTGGGTCATTAGGGAGCCTACACGTTTATCACCCAAATGGAACACATTTTCAACAATGTCCTGCTCGATCGCCTCGATGGTTCCGGCGGTTGCCCCTTCTCCGACGATGGCTTTTATTTCTTCTTCAGTAACCGCAGCCCCATCTGTTTTAATACCGAACAGGCGGATAAACAACTCGGTCGTTGCTGTCAAAAGCCAAATAAAAGGTGCGGTTATTTTGGAGACGGTAGTCATCGGCCCGGCCACTAACCGTGCAATGTTTTCTGGGTTGGACATTCCGATCCGTTTTGGCAATAATTCCCCAAAGACCAATGAAAGGAATGTAATCGCAATCACAACAATACCTATTGCAGCGGCCTCGGCATAGGGCACATGAAGCCCTTTTAAGGTATTCTTGATAAAGACGGTAATCTCGCCGCCACTAAAAAAACCGTTCAGGATCCCCACCAAGGTAATGCCAATTTGGACACTAGATAAGAAGCGCGTTGGCTCTGCTGCTAATTTCAGGGCTTGAGAGGCGCCACGTATTTCGCGCTTAGCGGCGGCCTCCAATCGTGCTTTTCTCGCTTGGACGACGGCGATCTCGGACATGGAAAAAACACCGTTGATGAGGATTAAGACCCCAATAATGATCAGCTCGGTTAGCATAGGTAGGTTTTCGGGAATTGTTTAGACACTTGGCTGTTGTGCACGAGGTGAACATCCTGTCATAGTACCAATCCAATTTATATAAAATGTACTTCTGAAACACCAAAGTACGCACAACAACAATAGGGAATCATGTTAAAGATACCAAAGCACGTTCAGGTTGCCAAAATGTTTTTTATTCTTGCATCAACCTCTTTTCCATGAGGCTCCAAAAATCAGACCAACCTCAAAAATTGTGCTATTTCATTAATAAAGATTAGGAGTGAGACGGGTTTCACCAAAATTGTCAGAAGAAGACCGCCAATAGCACCGCCCAAGTGTGCTTCGTGTGCAATATTGCCCCAGTTGGCATGTGTATCAGACTTGGCCGCATAAATAGAGGCTCCAATATAAAGCACCGCAAAAAGAATGGCAGGCATGGGAAAAAACATGACAATCATCATCCGGAATGGCTCGAAGAGCACAAACCCCAACAATAAGCCAGAAATGGCTCCAGATGCACCCACCGCATTGTACGATGTCTTGTTCTTGTATTTATAATAGGTCAGTGCATTTGCTGCCAACTCGGAGCCGAAGTACACAATTAAGAAACCAATGCTCCCCAGCACTTCCTCCATGTATGGCCCGAACGACCAGAGGGTAATCATATTAAATAAAAGATGCATCCAACTTCCATGCAAGAACCCACTGGTAACAAATCGGTACCACTCTTTATGACGCGCTACTTCATAGGGCTTCATGCCCCATTTTTCGATCAGTTGCGGTTGTGCGGTAAAGGCAAGAACGCTTACCAAGATGTTGAGCATCAAAAGGTTAAACGTAACCGGAGAAGAAAGAAAAAACGTTTGCAAGAGGATTTTTTTTTTAGGGAGACGACACAGAAATAAGACTCTCGAACGCAAAAAAGTAAGGCTGGGTTTCAAATATACAAAGCCTTCATCTAGTATGTGGATGGGGATAAATAACGAAAAGCGCCACCAACTTTTTGGCGACGCTTTTTTAAAACGCTCCCAGGCACTTTAGTAGTTACGTTGAGGCACAAAAGCCTACGCCCAACATTGCCAGAGAAAACCTTAAGGGAGTTCACCAGTTTGACTGACACTCAGCTCATACCAAAGATAAACTCCGATTTGTTCTTGGTGGATTCTGATCAGTTTCTACAAGTTAAGGTCATAATCACATATTGATGGCATGGCCATAAGCGGCACGGGCAGCCTCCATAATGGCTTCGGAAAGTGTGGGATGTGGATGAACGGCTTCTTGTACCTCGTGGTAGGTGGCTTCGGCCTTACGTGCAGTCACAATTTCTGCAATCATCTCGGTGGCATCCACCCCAATGATGTGGCATCCCAAAATTTCACCATATTTGGCATCAAAAATAATTTTTACAAATCCTTCGTTGTGCCCAATAGCAGAGGCTTTTCCTGAAGCGGTAAAGGGGAATTTGCCTACCTTAACCTCATATCCCGCCTCTTTTGCTTTCGCTTCGGTATATCCAACAGAGGCGATTTGTGGTTGGCAGTAGGTACAGCCCGGAATATTCCCATAATCGAACGACTCCGGATGTTTGCCTGCAATTTTTTCTACACACAAAACACCCTCGTGCGAAGCCGCATGTGCCAACCAAGGTGGTCCGTTGATATCACCAATTGCATAAATCCCCGGTACATTGGTTACATAAGAAGCATCGTCACGACGTGCAACGATCCAGCCACGCTCCATTTGAATGCCCAATTTTTCTAAGCCGAGATTCTCAGTATTAGGTTGTACTCCCACCGCAGAAAGCACCTGATCTACCTCAAGCACTTCCACACCTTTTTTAGTTTTGATGTGTACTTTACAACCTACACCACTCGTATCCACCGATTCTACCACGGCGTTTGTCAGCAGGCCAATGCCTTGTTTTTTGAAATTGCGCTCCAACTCCTTAGAAACATCGGCATCCTCAACCGGAACCAAACGATCCATCATTTCTACAATGGTGACTTCCGTACCCATTTGGTTGTAGAAATAGGCAAACTCCACCCCAATCGCACCAGCTCCCACAATTAAGAGCTTCTTGGGTTGCTCGGTTTGCATCAATGCCTCGGTAGAACCAATGATTTTTTTGCCGTCAATGGGCAAATTTGGCAAAATACGGGTACGGGCGCCCGTTGCAATGATGATATGGGCCGCTTCTACGGTTTGAGGCGTTCCTTGTTCTTTGCCATCCATATTTACGGAAGGCCTTACTGAAATTTGACCAACAGCCTCGATGGTTCCGTGCCCATAAAGAACGTCTATTTTATTTTTCTTCATCAGAAACTCGACGCCTTTGTTCATCTTATCTGCCACACCACGGCTGCGAGAGATAACTTTTGGGAAGTTAATCCCGATGGTTCCCGAAAATTCGATCCCAAAATCCGCCATATGTTTGGTATAATCCAATACTTCAGCAGACTTTAAGAGGGCTTTGGTGGGGATGCAACCCACGTTTAGGCAAACACCACCCAATTTGTTTTTTTCGACAATGGCGGTCTTAAGCCCTAATTGAGAAGCCCGAATCGCACATTCGTAGCCACCCGGACCAGAGCCGATTACCACGACGTCATATTTGTTCTGAGCCATAAAGGTTAAATCTTTGAAATGAAACACTATAATGAACGTGAAAAGTTAGGGTCATGCTTGCAATTTTGCAACCAAGGGTACGTGAACTTTCTTGCATTAACGGCGTCTTCTTAAGCATTAACAAGGTCTTCTTTAAGAGGTGCCCAGATTTGCAAACCATGAGGTATGCCCCTATATTCCATAATATTATGGCGATATTGGCTGTATTATTTTTGGTAACGGTCAATATTCTTTCATCTTAAGCTTGAAAAGGAAAAAATGATACAAAAAAAGGTTTGCATGCTCGGCTCATTTGCCGTCGGTAAAACCAGTCTGGTTAAGCGATTTGTGAGCAGCATCTTCTCCGAAGAGTACCTCACGACGGTGGGTGTAAAAGTGGATAAGCGATTGGTAAAAGTTAATGAAACTGAAGTTAATTTGATGCTTTGGGACTTGCACGGCGAAGATGAGTTCCAAAAACTACGCCTTTCCTATCTCCGAGGTATGTCTGGCTATATTTTGGTGGTGGATGGAACCCGAAAAACGACTTTAGACAGGGCTTTTGCTTTACAACGCAATACGGAAGCTACTTTTGGACCAATGCCTTTTATTTTGGTACTAAACAAGGCCGACCTGAAGCAAGAGTGGCAAATTCCCGATGATGTTCTGGAGGGCTTGCGTGCAAAAGGTTGGCTGATTAAGAAGACGAGCGCACTTACGGGAGAAGGCGTCCCCGAAATCTTTGAATCCTTAACCGAGCGAATCTTGATTGAGGCGACATGAACTTGATGCCCTCTTCCGTCAAAACGTATTTGGAGTCCATTTCCATAGAACGCTTCAAGCCTGCTTTCGTACAGGCCGATCCTGCGGGTCATATTGTTTTGGTGGGAGGTGATTGGTTTAACCTTGGCGTTCCGGATCCATTACCCGAAACCATTTTAGAGCGGGTTCCCCTTTTGGTCGGCTTATTGCCACTACAAGGTGCTTCTTTTTTGATACCGGACGTCCAAATGAAAAACGGGCGCATAGCCGATGCCCATTTTTTTCATGAACCAGCGGGGGATTGGGTCGTCTTTGTGGATGTAACACCACATCATGTGGAAAAACAGCAGTTGTTCCAGCAAGCCAATGAGCTACAACTCATTAAACAAAATTTAGGCAACCTCAAGATCAATGCACACGGCCGCATTGGGAAAGCCTTACAACAGGAACTTCAACGCCGCTATCAAGACGGACGAGCGGCCTATATCGCCGCTTTAGAAGTTACTTTTGAGATTGACACTACTGTAAAAGATGCCGAAACCATCCGAATGGCGATTGTGAGTATCGAACAAATATCACAGAAGATCGAGCTTCTCTTGGGCGAGGCATTGGCTTGGCCTATTTATCCTTGCCCATCTGGTTTTCAAGCAATTATTGGGCTAATTCCTACCGAAAAAAAACTTGAAAACGTGGTACAAACTTTATTGGAGCAAATACTTGCACTTATGAATGATGTTGCAACGTACTTTGACCCAAAAGAAGGGCTACGCCCTATGGTACATCTACGGGGAGGTGTCTCTTGCGGCGATGCGGTTGTGGCAAACATCACCGCTCAAGCACAAAATCGTGTCACGGTTCTCAGCAAAGCGATGAATCGCGCACATGAATTAACATCAAAAGCCCACCCTGGTCAAATTTTAAGCAAATTCTTAGTACATTAGTCCTTTCTTGTATCTTATTTTCCGGTGCTACTAATCGCTTGGTGAGCCTTCACGTACCAAGCCTCAAATCCTAAATTCCGCCATGAAACAAGAAGTAACTGCAAATAAACAGCCTTTGATAGACCAATCCTTGCTTCCAGCCCTGCTCAAAGCAATGGATACCGCTGTTTTTGAACGTCGCAAATTAGGTAATTTTGTCCTCGTAAGCGAAATTCCGGAATGGTTTACACGTTTATTTCCCAATTTTGAACAGTATTTACAGAACCATCAATTAGGCCAGCTCTCTCCAGTCTTAGAAAACTTCCTGATTGATGCAGAACGGCTTTGGCAAACCCATACCCACCAACAATTACACTCTGGGGTATGGGAAGAAGCAGATGAGCAAGAGGATGATTATTTTTTAGAAGCAACGGCTTTGTTTGTCCAAAACCGAAGGGTACTTATGATTCGCTCAATGGGGAGCAGTTATGCAGAAAGACACAATTTACTTCAGAAAGCACGGGAACACACCCTCGAATACCGCCGCGTGCGTGACGAGATGGAGCAAAAAGACGTATTATTACATACGATTGTTCATGATATGTCTGGCCCATTAGCGGGATTAAAAGGGTATTTGGATTTATTAGGCAAAGAGAACCTAAGCCCCAATGGCCGTGAATTTATCGAAATCTGCCAGCGACAAGCCGCCCGTCTTGATAAATTGGTGTTAGAGATTTTAGATTCATTTGCTGCAGAGCTTGATTCGGGCGCTTTTGCCGCACCCACTACTGCCGAAGCACCCGACATGTTGGCAACCACATTAGACGTCATCAAGTCTGTACTTTCTACGGCACTACTCAACAAGGTCAATCTGTTGTTAGATCCCAAAACGGATCATAGCGCCAACTGGAAGGTGGCTGCGGACAAACTGCGCTTAGAACGTGTTCTGTTCAACCTGATAGGAAATGCCCTCTGGCACAGCAGTGAAGCCGGAACGGTACTCGTTCGTTTAGCGGATTTGGGCAAGTCCATTCGGGTTGAGGTTTTGGATGAAGGCCCCGGCATCCGACCAGACTTGATAGATGTGGTCTTCCAGAAGTTTCAACAAGGCAAAGAGCGCCGTGGGAAACTAGGACTGGGCCTCTATTTCTGTAAAATCACCATAGAGCATTGGGGCGGAAAAATTGGCTATCAGCCACGAGAAGGTGGTGGTTCCATTTTCTGGTTCGAGCTTCCACGTCCCATGCTCGCCTGATCTCCTTGGATATTATGGCCGTTGATCACTCGCTCACGTACAAAAATCGCAGTTTTCGCAATATCGGCCATAGGAGCCGTTTAAAGGCTTTAGAGATGGAGGTGCGGTACCTGCGTGCGCAATATGTTTTTACCTCGCTTGCAGATTTTGGTTGTTCAAACGGCTACTTAACAGCACATTTAGCCAACTGGAGTGGCGTTAACGAGGTCTATGGATATGATGTAGAGGTGCAACACCTGCGGGATGCACAATCTCGGTTGCCACATGCTCAAATTGCTTTCTTCGACCTTAACCGTGCGCCCACACCTTTAGCGGTTCAAGCATCGCTAGTATGTTGCTTGGAAACGTTAGAGCACACAGGAGACTTGAGCAATGCGCTCCGCAATGTTTTGAACAGCATTTCATCTACAGGTGTAGCGCTTATCTCCGTTCCCATCGAAATCGGACTGATTGGACTGGGCAAGTTCATCCTCAAAACCTTAGTCTATCGCGACTCGCTTGCGGAATTACCCAATGTAACATGGCATCGTTACTTCATGAAACTCCTAACCGGACAATCCATCTCGGTCTTTCGCGACCAAAGAACCGCTTGGAGTACCCATTTGGGATTTGATTGGCGCGATGTTGACGATTTACTCCAGCAGTGGGGCGTCCCATATCAGGCAAAAAATCAGGGAACGGCGCGGATCTACACCATTCCCTGGAACCCTTATCTCTCAAAGATTGGCCTATCGAATGACGGTCATAAAGGATGAGGCGCGCGCGAAGCTACCAAATACCCCAGTTCCACCTTGAATATTGCTCACCGCATTCGGAATTTCTCCGGGAGACAACGTAGAACCACCCAACTGAACGGACTGTGTACGGAAGAACTCGTAGGTTGCATCATCCAAAACGGTTGTTGTCACCTTGTTTCTTCCAAAATAAACGACCGTCAACCAAGGCAGTTGTACCAACAAATTGCCTTCCGGTGTGCGATAATTAGCCTCATTCAAAATGGGTGAGGCGTAAATTTTTGGCGGTTTACGATCTCCCCCAAATCCATTATCAGGATCCCAAAACGGCACTAAATTCTCCGGCGATGGCGTTAAGCTCTCTACCGAAAAAATAAAATAGGCTTGTCGGTTCGGGTTTTTACTTTGGCTAATGAGTTGTTCAAATTGTGGTTGTTGTTGATATTTGAAGGTGCTACCATTGGTTCGCATCACCTTCATGGTGTCTGGCACTTGGGTTTTGGCCGTAATCACGTCTGGTTTATCCGGAAATGTAACACGCAAGGCATAGGTTCGGCTCGGTAAAACAGGTGTTACGATATCTATTGGTTTATATAGGCTCGCCGAGTCGGGGTCGGCCTGATAAAGAAATGTTTTTTCTGGCTGCCCTTTGTCATTCAAAAGCTGAACCTCCACTTGAGCATTTTTCACGGCAGTATCGGTTAGACCATAACGTTCGTTGAGCGGCACGGTCGTCGAGAGGGAAATGGGCGTCAGTGGCTCAAGTGCCACCAAATACCCTTGTACCACATATTGTTTTTGGTATTTATCTTGCTCATAGGCATCGCATCCATTAAGGACAAGAACCAGAAAAGCAACCAAAAGAACAAAGAGAGATCGGAGTAAATGATGCATAAACGGGAAGGGTTAGAACCGGATGGTGTAAGCAATATTTGGCAAAATGGGCAACTGGAGCGTATCAATCCGTTTTACGGGATTAGACTCAAAGTCGTATTGATAAAACCAGATATTCCGGTGAGAATACGCATTGATCAGTTGTAGTTGTAATTCAGATTTGCCCCAACGACCTAATTGGCCTTTTCGGGTAAATCCAATATCTAAACGATGATACGCCGGCAATCTGCTTGCATTTAACTTCCCAACCGTAAGGACATTCCCACCAATATTGGCAAATCCTTCGCCAAAAGGACTTTGGATAAAGGTACGTCCCAATGGCTCGGTATAGGCTTGACCAGTTGCGTAGGTAAAAACGGCAGTTGCCGTCCATTTATTTGTAAGGTCATAATTGGCGGTTAGGTTGAGGTCGTGGGTACGGTCGTACTTGGGTGGGTAATAAGCACCATTGTTGACATTGGGAAATTTTCGCCAAGTACGTCCAAAGGTATAGCCCATAAACCCATTCAGGCGACCTGCATATTTTTCCAGAAAGAACTCTGCTCCCCAAGCATAGCCTTGCCCGAACCGGAAGAGTTTGTTATACGGCAAGCCTGCTGTATCGTTTAGGAAGGGGTCTAAGTCAAAAAGATCGTTCATATTGCGGTAATAGCCTTCCACATCAAAATTCCAGCCCTTCAGCGGCCTTGTTTTAAGGCCCAAAACAAACTGATCTCCCCACGCAGGCTTTACCCCCTCATCTGCCGTCACCCAGACATCGAATCCAGAAAATGCCTCATTGGTGATCAGCGACAAAAACTGGTAATAACGTCCATAGGCGGCTTGAACCCTGAGCCATTCACTATAGGAAAAATCGGCGGAGAGGCGAGGCTCCACGCGCAAATAATTTCCATCACCAAAATAATTGGCCCGCAAGCCTGCTTTTATTGTCCATTGGATGTTAGGCCGCCACGTCTCCTGCGCATATCCAGACACATAGGGCGTTTGGATATCTAGAACGTCATTGGTAATCTCGTTAAAAGCATCTTGCAAAAAAATAGACATACGGCCTGCCCAAAATCCCACCTGTACTTGATGTGTTTGGTCTGGAATGTACTCAAAATCACCTTTCGCCGACCACTCCGTCACCTCGTTACGGCGCTTAAACTCGGTAGAGGCGATTTTTCCACTTGGATTGCTGAAATAGCGGGATCCCGTGAACGTAAAATTAGAAAACAGCCGCGACGAGAAAATATGAGTCCAGTTTGTGTTTCCCGTGATATTGCCATAGCGCACTTTAAAAGCCGTTTGCTCGCCCACGGGGATACTCACCTTGTCTTGTCCGGCATAAAAACCAAGGCTCACCTTGTCTTTTGGGGAAAAATCGTAGGTAAACTTGCCATTAAAGTCGTAGAAATAAAAGTTGTCTGGGATGCCTTGGAAACGTGGTTTCCCGTCTGCATCTTTCAGGTTGCGCAAAACTGCCAAAACTGGCTCGGTGGTAGAGCGTCGTGCGGCAAGCATCCAACTGCTTTTTTCCTTCTGAAGCGGACCTTCTACCGCAATTCGGGACGAAAGTAGTCCCAAACTCGCCACGCCATGCACCTGTTTTTGATTGCCTTCTTTGTTGTAAATGTCCACTACGGAACCCAGTCGTCCACCATACTCTGCCGGATAACCGCCTTTATAGAGCTTAACATCCTTGATAGCATCAGGATTGAAAGTGGAGAAAAAGCCAAAGATATGGGTTGGGTTGTAAACGGTGGTTCGGTCTAACATAATTAGGGTCTGGTCTGGACTTCCACCACGAATGTACAAGCCGCTTGAAAAGTCGGAGGAACTCTTAATTCCGGGTAACAACTGCAAAGACCGGAAAACATCCGCCTGTAACACCGAAGGTAAACGGGTGATGGTAGAAACCGACATTTGGGTGACACCCACATTACGCTGCTCGGATTCTTCCCGCTCTGAAGTCACGGTTACTTCCACCGAGGTCTCCTCTGGTTCCAATCGGATGTCCAAATTCAGCACGGCGCCTTCCGTCAGTTTTATAGGAATACGACGGGCTTTGTATCCGATGTACGAACAAATGAGGGTGTAATTTCCGGGTTTAATCCGATTGATCGTGTAATAGCCACTGGTATTGGTCACAGCTCCTGTAGTGGTACCTTGGATGATTACCGTCGCCTGAATCAAGGTTTCGCCAGAAGCATCATCTCGTACATAACCACTCACAGACGCATTTTGGGCAAAGGCAGGAAGAAAGGCAGAGAACATTAAAAGGCTCCAAAAGCCCAAAAGACGAAAATACATACATGAATAGGATTGATGAAGTCACCCTTTTAGCGACACAAATAAGCTCTCTACTTAACGTAAACCAATTTAGCCTTGTTTCTGATCAAGCCATGAAGTTTCCATAAGCAACACCAAAAAAAGGCTTTGCTCATACAATTTTCTTTTGTCTTCCCTTAAAGAAAATGCGGTCTCGGCGTTTAATAAGCGTATTTTCCTTCTATACAACTTCATTATTCCTCGTTCTTCCAAAACCTGCACCACCATGAAAACCTACCACCACTGGGTGTTGCTGGCCCTTTTATTGCCTCTTGGGGTCTATGCGCAGCAACCTTCTCCAAACACACCTTGTAAACCGGGCACCCCTACCGAACAAGCCCGCTGTTTACTACGGCCAGTAGGAAAATACGGCATCCTTGGCCCCAGCCGGATTTCTCTACCCATACCCTTTGAAAACCTTATGGGAAAACGGGTTAGCCTGTCGGCCCGTGCGTTGCGGAAATTTCTTGCCACAAAACAAATTGAAGAGTCGGATTTAGGTGGCTCTGTCTATGATAAAGTCTCGCAAAATGACAAAAAAACCAGTGCACGCTACTTTGTGATCCACGACACTGGAACACCAACCCTTGAGAAAGACAGTGTTTTCCCACCAGACATGAACGACGCCATATGGTCTTTTAACGACTTTGGCTATTATCCCGCGCTCGCACATGTTCTAATCAACCGAGTGGGAGCCTCCGCGACCAAAGTAGATTTTAATACCCCTTTAGCCACAACACAGTACGAAAAAGAAAATCAAGAACGGACAGGCTTGTTTCTAAGCGTTTCCATGATTCAACCCCGTATGCGTGATGAAACCGGATTAGATGCGCTTGCACCAGAAGAAGGCTTTACCCTCGCACAATACGACCGACTTGCCCTTTTGTATGTGTCGGCAAGTGTTCGCAAAGGCTACTGGCTCGTACCTGCTTTCCGTGCGGCTGTGGATGCGGGTCTAAGCGAAGCGCATGATGCCCCACAACGTTTCGACTTAAACTTATGGGCAGAACGTTTGGCTCTTTTGACAACAGAACTCAACATCAATACCAAGACTACGTCGCGTACAAGTACCCGTCCAAAAACACGGACAGCCAGTACCACCAAATCTAAAAACACCACACAAACCAAACCCAAAACACCATCTACCACCCGAAACTCGTCGGGAAGTACGAACACCAAACCCCTAAACAGTTCGCAAAAACAGAAACCCCAAACGGGAACCCAATCCACAAATCGCCGGACGAACCAATAAGCATGGGAACCTTTTGGACTTTGGGCGATTTAGGCGTAATATGTTGCTAAACAGATTTTCTTAACCATTATCCAAATCGCTGGGTTATGCGCAAATTCATCTATATGCTATTGATTGCTTTCAGCGTATCGGCAACCACGGTACAAGCACAATTGCTAAAAGATACCGCTAAGCTACGTCCTGCCAGTTCGATTTTTAACTCGAATGGTGTTTTGTCTAAGGTCTTTGCACCGGATAAATTCCGCCTCTCCCATAGCTATGAACTCAGTACAGGGTCTTATGGCGGAATGGGGCTTACGACAGGCGTTTATACCGCCAGTATGAATTGGAATTTGGGCGCAAAGTTCGATGCAAATGTGGATGTGAGTGCTCTACATGCCCCCTTTGGCAAAACAACCCTTGCCCAGCAACTCATGGGCGATGAGCAGGTAAAAGTCTTTGTTCGAAATGCCTCCCTCTCGTACCGACCTTCAAAAAACCTGATGCTTAACCTCTCTTTCCACCAAAATCCATATGGATATTATGGATATGGCTACGGAGACGGTATAGGTTATGGATACAGCCCTTATTCCGGAAACCGATTCGGACTACGTTTCGGATCAAATGCAACGAACGACAATTGGTAAAAACGTTTGACCTAGGATCTTGCAGGCGCAGGTGTACTTAAAACTTGCGCCTTTTTCGTACCAATACAAACTGATTTCAGTCTAAAAAACCCTATCTTACCAAAAGTCTAACCGTCAATCCCTTGTAGAGAACATGAACGGCGACAGCAATTTTCCTTATCCGTAACTATTTTAGATTGGAATGGAACCCTCCACTATACAGACCTTCTGGCGTAACCAGAAACTGAACATAGGTTTAATTTTGGCCATTATGGTTATGCTGGTTTTAATTTGGGCCTTGTTATCGCGACTGATCACACCAAACACCAATCCGGAACGTGCCTCGAATCCATTAAACCTAATGGGAGACCGTATTCAGTTGGAGGTGCGGAATGCAACCCAAGTTAAGGATGTTGCTGCAAACGTTAGACGATACCTTGAAGGCTATAAATTTGATGTCGTTGAAAGCGGAAACGCAGAGAAAAAAGGGGAGGCTTATACGATGGTGATAGATCGGTCGGGCGTTAAGGAACACGCCGAGCGCGTAGCGTATCTGCTGGGAGTTCCATCCAATAGGGTTCGACAAGAAGTGGTGCCCGATGCTTTTTTGGATGTCAGCATTGTCATTGGTGAGGACTTCCCAAACCTAAAACCGTTCGCAAAGAATTAAACACCAAAAGAACCAAACGATCGCCCCAACATTGCTGTTAAACCAGAAGTTGGGATCATAAACAACGAAAACAATCCGTAGAACCAAACCTAAATTAATGGAAACCTTAAACGAGTTGTCTGGCTTGCCGGAGCGAAAAAAACCGGAAAATGCCGCCCCTACCAAAGAACTTGCCCGCGAAGCCATTTTTGCAGCATTCCGAAAAAAAGCCACCAATGTTGTGGTGATGGATATTCGTGAAGTAAGTGGAATTGCTGATTATTTCGTGATCTGTACCGGAGATTCCCAGCGGCAGATTAAGGCTATTGCCGATGGAATCAGGGAAGATGTGCGCGAGGCTCTGGGCGAAAAACCATGGCGAAGCGAAGGATACAAACAACAAGAATGGATTTTGTTGGACTATGTGGATGTGGTGGTACATGTCTTTAACGAAGAGAAACGCACCCATTTTGGGCTGGAGCGCCTATGGGGTGATGCACCCCGCGAGGAAATCCAAGACGGCGTAACTGAAATTGTGCTCTTGGGTCAATAAGATCCATACAGTCGTTTTTTTTGTCTGTTCAAGGAAAAAAAGAAGCCATTCGCTCGATCGCAATAAACTTTAGCCGCGATTTTTGTTAGGTTCTTCTATATATAACAACCTTAACACATGTGCGTTATGTTTCTCCGTATGAAATCATGGTTCGGCGTGGGTCTCTTCACCTTGTTCTTGGCCGCTTGTAATGGCGCAAGACCTGAACTTGTATCCGAGACTTTGGGGCAAACACCAGAAGAGGGGAAGCAAACCGCCGTCATTAAGCCCATATCTCCTGAAGCAGCGATGGCCTTTAGAATTACACCCGCTCCGGTGGATACCGTACAGGTTCATGCAGAACGCGCCACTACGAAAGGTGCTGCCGTAGAGGTCTTGGTGAAAGGCTATTTGGCAGATGGATGTACAGAACTCCACGAAGTAGCCCAGTCGCGAGAATCGCAGACTATACGGGTAAACGTCTTGGTGAGGCGGAAAACAGAAGCCATGTGTACGATGGCGGTTAGGCCATATAAGTTTTACCTCAAATTGAACGACCGCCTCACCTCAGGCTCTTATAACTTGGCACTAAACAACCATGTCTATCCCTTTAAGGTAAACTAATCTTGTCCGAAAGAAGTTCTTATGGCCATTCAGATCCTCATTGCAGATGATCACCCCTTGATGCGGCTTGGCATCCGTAATCGTCTGGCCCAAGAAGATGACTTTCTGGTGGTGGCAGAGGCAAAAGATGGCTTGGAAACGGTACGGCTGACGATAGCGCATGAACCGGATGTCTTGTTGTTGGATTTAGACCTGCCAGAAGCCAATGGTATAGAGGTATTGGAAAAGCTTTCTGCTCAAAAGATTAAAACCAAAATACTGATCCTTAGTGCCTATAACAGCCCACACTATGTTAGACGGGTTTTGGGCTTTGGTGTAATGGGCTATCTCAATAAACGAGAATCTCTTGATACGATTGCAGTGGCAGTACGAGGCGTTGCAGCCGGACAATCCGGGTGGTTTAGTCCAGATATCGCAGGGCAAATGTCTGCTCAAGCAAAAAACAACCCTATTATTGCTTTAGAAAACCCTCAACAACTTCTTACGGGCAGGGAATGTGATGTACTTATTGCTGCTGCAAAGGGAATGGCGATGGATGCCATCGCGGATCATTTGTGCATCTCGGTTCATACGGTACGGAAACACCTCTCAAACATTTATGAGAAAATCGGCGTTTCAGATCGCTCGGAAGCCATCGCTTGGGCGTGGCAAGTCAAACTGATGCAGGCATAATAAAAAACATAACGCCTCTTTTTTTTGAAGAAAAAAAACTTGCTATACCCTAAAAAAAAACATATATTCAGAATTCTTCCCAAGCCCGAATGGCGGAATTGGTAGACGCGACGGACTCAAAATCCGTTGGCAGCGATGTCGTGGGGGTTCGAGTCCCTCTTCGGGCACAAGTCTTTAAGCTGAATAAACCCAAGTGTTTGTTCAGCTTTTTTGTTTACGGTTCGGCACGCATTATAACTTATTGTTGCCTTCACCAATGGTTTTCACCTCTTTCAACGTGGGTTTCAGGCGACTCAAGCCTTTGATGAGCGATCAAAATGGATGTGGTTGAGTATGTTAACCGTCCTGCTGGGGATAAGATTGCACCTTATCCGATAACGTGCAAGTACAAACGATAACCCTTTTCCTTTTAGAACGACTTCAAACACACAAGGCAATTGGGACTGCCGTCTTGCACGAGTGGCAAAATAAAGGCCACATCCAGCGTTGGACATGGCCTTTTGGCAGGTAACCTACGAGAAATGTATGAGGTTATTTTTGAGGTGTTCTTAAGAAATTTATTCGTTTATGGGGAGTCCAGAAACTTGTTTAAAACGTTCCAACTCGACCATAAAAGGAACAGAAAACTCACTGGGTGCGCGCCGATAGCCTGCAAGCCCAAATGCAGTATCGCCCTCCATCACATAGGCCGCTATCATTCGTTCGGGCGCTGTAAAAGCGAGCGGATTCTGAGGATCGAGTACCAGATGGAAGTCTAACCGTAGATGGGCATCCGCATCCGCAGTTGTAGAGGACTTAGAGAGGGCACTATCGTTTCCCCAGCAGACATAGTTGATTCCCCCGCTTCCAATAGAGGCGGGCAGACAAATCTTCGCTTCTGAAATGGCATGGGCGGATGTCCCAGACTTCTTCAATGCCCTTGTGTTTATCGAGATGCTTTCGCAGAGTGCTACTTGATCAGCATTACCCAAACAAGTACCAAGCGTTGATGTTTGTAGGTTTAGGATACCCGTTTCAAGTTGGCTCCGATTGAATAACTTGAAATATTGCGCATCATTTGTCAAAGCCTCTTCGTCATAGAAAGCAACCAAAACCTGCGTAGCATTATTAGCTTCTGGCAGAAAAGGATTGGGGTAAAAACGTGCTTGGGTGGTAAATCCATTCGTAGCACGAGATACAGAAATCCTACTCATTTGGCGTGTGGGGCCATCGGCTTCATAGCTATTTAGTTTTTCCCCTACTTGCATATTTTCTAATGGGTCTGTTAACTCCAAATGCGGGTTACTAACAGAACCGTCGGAAATAAACGCGACGCCAAATGCCGGATCTGCTGCATTCGAGACTTCTTTTGAAACGATGAAGGGGAACTGGAAGGTTTCTGTTTTAGAAATAAATTGTGTACCGCTCAGAGGCTTTAGGGTCAAAGCGGACGACAGTTTGGTATGCAGCTTTTGCTGTGCCGTTCCGTGCGATTCTTGTATTGGCGTGATATTGTTCTGGTCGCAGCCAGCAACCAATATCAATAACAACCAAACTAATTTTCGAGGTGAGTAAAAATTGTACATAATTTTGGCAAGGTTTTATGTGTTAATATATCTTAATTTGGGTTTATATATAGGACAAATCATAATACTTAGACAAGTCCCATTTTTGCGCCCAAAGCAAGGCTTCAATAGTAGATTCCACCTCCAGTTCATCGAAGATTTTGGGAAGGACAACCCTCCGTATCCGGCCTTCTTCTCGTTTGAGGAGAATATCCAGTTGATCCTCTATGGGTAAATTTGTACTTGAAGATTTTTCATATCGCACGCTTCCGTCCTCCTGAAGGATTTGTTTGCGGACGAAAGCCAATTCGGTGGACAGTTTCTGTACTGCCGCACTTTCTGGAGGCAAAAAATGCTTAAGGCAGGTACTGACACTTTTTTCTGTGGGCTTAGACGCCGGAACGTCTTCTGGTAAAAGGTATTTTGTCCGCTTCAAATGAGCAAAGAAATCCCCATCCTCCAAGTCCAATGAACGTGCTAAAAAATATCCAGCCAAGCGGTTGGTATTCGTATAACCTTTCGTAAGCAGATAAAGCACCTCGGTTTCTTCTTCTGAAAGTGTATAGAAGTTTCGGAAGTCTCTGTTTTGCAGTATGTCCGTACATTCAAGAGAATAAAATCCGGTTTTTCCTGAGGCGATACCACGAATCGCTTTTTTGATCAAAGCCTTGTCTTCATTTTTATGTAAGATGCCTTCGACCTGCCCTTTGAAAGGCAATACATAAGCCACTTCATGAACCAAGCCAGAAACAATCAAGGTTTTAAGGTGTACATTCTGCTTTTTTAATTCGCGAATAACATCAGTTGCATACCCACCGTGTCCCAGATCCACATCTAATACCATGACGTCCAGATGATTTTGGTGAGCGATTGCTTGTGTAATGGCGTCTTCTGCCGAAGTAGCCGTTGCAACAACATTAATTTCCGTACCCGCAAAGTATCGAGAACAGGTGTCTAAAAAGGCCCCGTCATCAACAATCATAACTTTGATGTATGCACTTTTTTTCATCGGAATAGATGTATTTTTGCATAGGGCGCTGGTATCCGAACCTCGACCACCGTTCCTTGAGACGGGCGCGAGACTATACTAAATTTGGCGCCGGCAGATTCAGCGCGGAACTTCATATTGGCAAGCCCAGTGTGCTTGGTTCGTACCAAAGCGCCAAAATCACTTGGAACCTCAAATCCAAAGCCATTATCCTTGATGACCAAAACCGCACTGTCGTTGTTGAGTTCGACCAACCGCACATCAATGTGGTTTGCTCTTCCGTGTAATACGGCATTTCCAAGTGCTTCTTGCAGGATTCTAAAAACTTGGATACCCATATTTCCATCCAAGAAAGGTATTTTTTCGATTACGCAGTGTATGGTAATGGATGGGTTTCGTTTTTCATATTCAGCTAAAAAGTCCGTGATCGTATTGTTCAAGCCAATCAGGTGAATGGGTGGCGCAATGTCACGGTAAATGTCATGGGCCAGACTTGCCATATGGTTTACTTGGTCGGTGAGTTCCTTGAGCGGCTTATGCAGTTGCACCGCTAATTCGAGGGCTTCGTCCTCCTCCGGAATAGCGGTTGTAATTTGCTTCATAAGGGCGTGCGGGAGTTGCTCTGCAAAGTACTTGAGTGGGTTAATGACCACATCGTGTAGGTTGCTACCGCGTGCCCGGAACCGTTCCTCTAATTCATGAAGCATAATCAACTTAAGTTCGCGCTCTACCCGTGTTTTTCGTTTGTCCTGCATATAAAAGAACAGCAATACCAAAATGGCCATATAGGGGGCATAGATACCCAGTATTATATTTCCAGCAGGGTCTATATTTAAGAAGGTTTCTGGCTTTGGAAATTCATATTGGATCAACGTCCCAATGGCGCGTACCTCCTCTATCGGAGCAGAAAAAATAATTTTAGAAAATTCATTATTTCTTTGCTTTACTTGAATGATTTCCTTGGTGTCTCCAAAGCGTTCGAGGTATAAATCACCTAATTTTCTGTCAGATGTTGGATAAAGTTGAACAAACGCACTAAGTATTAATACATAAGTAAAGGCAATACCTAATACCCATTTAGCAGTAGAAAAAATCCATTTTGGAATCATGGTGTTTTGTATTTTGCTTGTGTATTTTCAAAATAAATAAAACAGCCCCAAAAAGCAGGGAAATTATTCTCTACTCAGGGACTATTGGCAGGAGGTGAAGGTTCTTATAGGGATACTTCGATAAGAGGTGGCCTACCTATCTGAGATGAAGTGGCCCTAATCACGGAAGGACGTAGCATTTGCGATATAACAGTATAGCATTTTCCATATGACATGATTATGGCCCATATTTTGTAAAGGCTTGGCTAAACAAAAGGAGATTGTTTTGTATCTTAATTCAACACTTCTAACGCATCGGTAAAACCACAATGAACGAATTGGCCAATATGCTCGGTACCGAGCCCGAGGTACAAACACCGCTCGAAAAATATTTCAGGCGTTTTCGCCGCAACATCGTCGGGATAGACCAGATGTTTGAGTCGCCATATGGTCGAAAAAAAATTGTCTATGCGGATTGGATCGCGAGTGGGCGCTTATATGAGCCGATTGAGCGGAAAATGCACGAGCAGTTCGGGCCTTTTGTCGCCAATACCCATACGGAAACCAGCATTACAGGTTCTTTAATGACGATGGCTTACCATAAGGCACAAACCATCCTAAAAAAGCACGTCAATGCAGGGCCAAACGACGCTTTACTCCTAAGTGGGACTGGTATGACCGGAGCAATCAATAAATTCCAACGCATCTTGGGTCTTCGTGTCCCAGATCCACTTAACGAGTTTATTCAAGTGCCCCCGCAAGACCGACCGGTGGTGTTTATTTCCCATATGGAGCATCACTCGAACCAAACGTCTTGGTTAGAATGTTTGGTTGATGTGGTTTGCTTGGAGCCGTGCGAACGAGGTTTGGTAAACCCAGATCAACTACGGTTTGCCCTTTCCAAGTTCAAAGACCGCAAACATAAAATTGGGGCTTTTTCCGCATGTTCTAATGTAACGGGCATTGAGACGCCTTATCATGAGTTGGCCCGCATTATGCACGAAAATGGTGGTGTATGCTTTGTGGACTTTGCCATGAGTGCGCCTTATGTGGACATCAACATGCACCCAGAAGACCCTTTAGCGGCATTGGACGCCATTTTATTTTCTCCTCATAAATTTTTGGGTGGACCCGGAACGCCGGGCGTTTTGATATTTAACAGCCAACTCTATCGGTCGCATGTCCCAGACCAACCCGGAGGAGGGACGGTAGCCTGGACGAATCCGTGGGGAGAGCATCGGTATTTTGATGATATTGAAGCGCGAGAAGATGGTGGGACGCCGGGTTTTTTACAAGCAATGCGAGCCGCATTCTCTGTTCTACTTAAAGAAGAAATGGGAACGGTCAACATTCGCAATCGGGAGCATGAATTACTGGCCATCGCATTTGAACGGCTTCGTAAAATACCGGGGGTGTATATTTTTGCCGAGGAACACACCAACCGTCTGGGGGCCATCTCGTTTATCCTTCAGCCTTTACACTACAATTTGGTTGTTCAACTCTTGAACGACCGCTTTGGCATACAGGTACGGGGCGGATGTTCTTGTGCTGGTACTTATGGACACTATCTGTTACAAGTCGCTCCAGAGGTTTCGCACCAAATGGCGGAACGGATTGATAAAGGCGACCTATCTGCAAAGATGGGCTGGGTTAGGCTCTCCTTGCATCCGACGATGACAAATGCAGAAGTAAACTATGTATGTGATGCCATAGCCGCCATTGCCCGTAACCATACCGAATGGGTGAAAGACTATTTCTACAAATCCACAACAAACGAATTTGTGCATAAAACCCAGCCGGATTATCGTCCTTTGGTTGAAAAGTGGTTTAGGTTGGCGTCCGAGGACAACTTCTTTCAGCAAACGGCCCGCCAAGAGGTATCTGCCAAAATGCGGGTACAAAATCCAATTATACAACACCATTTGGAAGAAAAACTTCCGGTAGTTGCAGAAAACCCACTGCAAACTAAGGAACGCGAAGCGCAGCATTCTCACCCACCCGCCAAAGCAAAAAAATACGCTTTTGAAGTTCGGACGTTGTTCGAATAAGTGCATGAAAAACATTTTGGTAATTGCCTATTACTTCCCGCCCTCCGGTGGGCCGGGGGTGCAACGAAGTTTGAAATTTGTACGCTATTTACCGGATTATGGGTGGATGCCGACGGTCTTGACAGTGAATCCGGAAGATGCCGCTTTTCCAGCGGTGGATGAGTCCTTGTTGAAAGAAATACCGCCTATGGTCGAGGTGGCCCGTACAAGTGCTTTCAATCCCTTCGAGATTTATGCCCGACTCACAGGGCGCACAGAACAGTTGGTGACAGTTGGAACCTTGCACGCGGCCAAAAACACCAAAGAACGCCTGATTCAATGGCTTCGTGCCAATCTTTTTATCCCTGATGCCCGCATTGGCTGGAACCGTTCGGCCATAAAAAAAGCCTTCCACCTTTTGAAAGAGCGTAATTTTGACGCTATCCTTACTACCTCACCACCCCACTCCACTCACCTCATCGGGCGAAGATTGCACCAGAAAACAGGAGTCCCTTGGGTAGCGGATTTCAGGGACCCTTGGACGGGCATTAGTTATTATCATACCTTACCACACACCAAATTGGCTCGCTGGTGGGATGCCAAACTTGAGCAATCCATACTAAACGAAGCCACTTTGGTCACCATGGTTTCCCCATATTACCGGAAGCAGATGCAGCAAAAAATGCACGCTCCAGAAAAGGTACGACTTTTATCGAACGGATTTGATCTGAATGACTTCCCACCGTTCTCCAGTAGCAACACTCCGAAAAAAGGATTCACTTTAGGGTACATCGGAAGTTTATTTGTAAATCCGGCGGGCTTGTGGGAGGCTCTTTCCGACGTCAGAAGCACGATGCCCCACTTCAAAGTAAGTATCACCGGACGGATAGATGAGCGGGTTTGGGCAGATATTTGTACAAAAAAAGTGGATGATTTGGTGGAGATAACGCCTTATGTACCTCATGACGAGGCATTAAAACGAATGCAGGAGGCCGATGCGTTGCTCTTGGTCATAGAAGAAAACAAGGGAACAGAGGGCATTATGACTGGAAAGCTGTTTGAATACTTGGCCACCCAAAAGCCGATCTTGGCCATTGGGCCTCCGCAGGGCGATGCAGCAAAGGTTTTACAAGAAGCAGGGCATGGGCGTATGATATCAAAAGATGATGTGTCTGATATTGGCGCTCGTCTTTTGGACTTGTACCAAAATCGAAATGTTCCATCAGATCTTCCTTACCCAAACAACTTTACTCGGCAAGCGCTTACACAAACCTTGGCCAATTGGTTAGATGAAATAACAGCATCTAACAAACCAGTTTACGCAAAATAATAATCCCCAAACCATTTCGACAAAACACCTGATACAAGCAGTACCTTTAAGCGTAGCGTGTTTGGGGAAGGATGGATCCACAAGTAAATGCGATAGGCATTACGGTTCAAAATGAACGCAAATCATAGATTAAAAACGATTGTTATTAAACGAGTTGGCTCTTCATAATCATCATTAAAAAAACCGTACACTAAAGCATGGGATTAATGCCAAGCCGAAAAGCATGTGGCAACATCACCCGTCTTAATAGAGACGTAAAGCAATTTAAGACTATGCATAATACGACATTAACTTCATCCTTAAGGGCGACGAAGTAGGCGGTCAAACCTACATGGTTGTAACCCTGAACTATAGGAAGATGCCAGCCCGATAGAGCCAAATATTGTCCAAGCAATCTTGTTGGTTGTCCAAGCAATCTTGTTGGTTGTCCAAGCAATCTTGTTGGTTGTCCAAGCAATCTTGTTGGTTGTCCAAGCAATCTTGTTGGTTGTCCAAGCAATCTTGTTGGTTGTCCAAGCAATCTTGTTTGTTGTCCAAGCAATCTTGTTTGTTGTCCAAGCAATCTTGTTTGTTGTCCAAGCAATCTTGTTTGTTGTCCAAGCAATCTTGTTTGTTGTCCAAGATCATCGAGGATCCGGCCCCTACAAACCCAAAAGCCCCACAATATGTGCAGGGCTTCTGGTAAGGAGGAGGAGGTTTCCTTGTTTTATTTCAGGTTCGGGTTTGCGTTACGTTCCCGTTCTGTAATCGGCATAAACCGCCAAGTAGGTGTACCAGCGGGCGTGTTACCGAGGTGCCATTTTCCAGCACGACGTTGGTCAATTAACCGAACCCCTTGACAGAACAGTTCTTTCTCGCGTTCCACGAGAATGGTATCCACGGTTGGGTTTACGGTCAAGGCTGGAATGGTGCGGCCTGTTGTCCGGACTTCGTTCACCAATGGGAGGGCATCGGCAGCAGCGCCTTCACGTACTGCAATTTCGGCGAGCATCAGGTTGTTTTCCTGCCATGTAACAAATGGGATGGACGACTCGCGGGCTGGGTATTTCTCTTGGCGATAATACACGAACGTTGTACCGAGTTTGGTCAACGGAACCCGTGCAGCCTCACCGGTTTCGGCGGCATAGGTTGCATAGCGTGGGTCGGCAACCAACTGGGTACGTCCTATGCCTGCGTTGTTGTACCAACCATTGACGGCGGTGGTGGCATAAAGCGCCAACATCGGGTTGTCTCCTTTCTTCAACCCGGCTTGGGCATGGGCTTTGGCAGCGGCGTAGTCACCTTTTGCAAAGAGTACCTTTGCAATGACTGAATTTACGAGTTTTGTTTCGTAGGCTTTGCCTTGCACAAACGTTAGTGCGGTTTTGAGCCTTGTCACTGCATCGTCATACATTTGGTTGGAAGCAATAAATGGCCCGGCATTAATTACCCCGCCCCCTTGTTCTGGGTTTAGACCAAAGTATGCGCCCCAGAAATAACGTGCAATCGCCCCATATAGGTTTGCATTGTAGAGGGCATCGTTTTTGGTTGCTTCTGTTTTGAAGGTGATCTTCCCAACTCGCTCGGCAAGGTTATCCGAAAAATAGAGGAGTTCCCCCAATGCCAACATACCCCCTGTGACGGAGTTATTGTCCAAGAGAATATCGGCTTTGTTCAACTGGTCAAATGTCGGGAAGGTGGCATTTGGCACGCGGGTATCAAAGATCAATTCGTCCGAAAGCGCCCCAGCCATAAAGGCCATTTGGTCATAAGTAGTAGAGAAACGGGCTTTAACCCCCGCAACGAGGAATGGAACCTGCGCCTCATCGGTTAGGTCGTCCTCGGTAATCACATTGATGGGCTTTTCGATATCTTGCACCCAGTTGTCACAACCAGCCAGCGCAAATACAAGCCCAAAGAGCAAAAGGTACTTTTTCATATTTGTGTTCATATTAAAGTCCATAAGAGAAACCGATTGCATGGCTTAGAAGCCCAAGCTAAGGGTTGCATAAAATTGGCGTGGCGTTTGGAGGGTTAGGAAGTCTTGTCCACGACCCAAACTACGGGCGCCCGTTCCGTTGATTTCGACATCAGCGCCTTTAAATTTCGAGTTATAGAGGCTCCATAGGTTCCGTCCGGCTACCGAAAGCGTGGCTCCTTTAAGCACTTTATTTGCTGTTGACTTGGAAAGCAGTTGGCCAATGTTATAGCTCACACTCACTTCGCGAATCTTGAAGTAATCTGCGGGTTGGATGTAGTTCGAGATCACCGTGTGTTCCATATAAACCAATTTCTCGGCAACAGCTTTGTACTCGTTGGAGCCTACGGCCAAGGCAGTGATGCCCGGAATCGTCACCAAACCCAACTGTGCACGGAGTTCGTTATAGGCTTTATTGTTGCCATAAACAGGGTTGCTGTGGAATTGTTGGGTTCCGTTAAATACGCTATGTCCAAGCGCCCAATCGGTAAGAACATACACATTCACACGCTTGAAGAGGTTTAGGTTTGCCGTAAACGAGCCGTTGTAGAGCGGAGTTGGGCGGCCGACATATACCCGTTCTTGTACACCCTTTGCATCCGTCTGGAATTTAGGGCTAAGGTATTTACCATTGGCATCAAAGTTTGCACCGATCACGACTGGCAAAAAGAAAGCACTACGGGTGAGACCAGCTTTGATGACGTTACGGCTAAAGCCATCATAAATTGGTTGTGAGTCGCCGATGTCCTTTACTTCGTTATCGTTGTAGTTCCAGATCATTGTCAGGTCTAAGACGGCATTTTGCGTTTTTAGCGGTGTACCATAGATTTTGGACTCAACACCCCATCCATTCAGTTTACCAACGTTGAAGGGAACCGTAGAAGCGGTTTGCCCAGTAGAAGGTGCATTGGGTTTGCCTATGATGGCATTCGTTGCAAAGTTATAAAAACCTGTTACTTCTAAGCCGAGACGGCTACCTAAAAACTCTGCATCTAATCCCGCTTCAATTTCTTGAAGGCTTTCTGGTTTGATGCCTGCATTACCAATCAAAGCCAATACACCCGCGCCGCCATATCCAGAGTTCACAGCTGTCCAAAGGCGATCATATCCATCTAACGAGCCGGGCAATACTCCGGAAGCGCCATAGGCTGTGCGGATTTTTAATAAATTCACAAAAGAAGGCAGGATGCCAAGGCGCTCAAAGTTTACCGAAACCCCTGCTTGCGGATAGACCGCGTTGGGGGCATCGCGCCCTACGGAGCTTGCAAAGTCCATCCGTGCACCACCATAGACCAAGATGGCATCTTTGAACGTAAGTTCTTGACGAGCAAAAACCCCAGCCTCGCGGCTATCACCAAAACCTTCGTTCCCCCCAATAAAATCGGCTCCAGCGCCCACATTGGTGGTCAACTCGGTGGCAAAATTTTGCTTGGTGATAAAGAAGTTTGACGTGGTACTGGCAAAAGCCGTAAGCCCCACACTTGTATTGGACTTAATGTTGCTAAAAGCGGTGCTGTACCGTGCGGTTGCATCATAGTTTAACAACTGATAGCGCCGCATGGCCACGTTGCGCTCCCCTTTGGTTCTACCGGAATAGCGGAAGTTTGCAGGGAAAGTTTGGTCGTCGCGTTGGTCAAAGCCATCAAAGCCCATGGTAGCCTTCAAGGAAAGTCCTTGGAAAGGATTAAAATCTAAGCCGACGGATCCAATAAAGCGGTTTACCTCGGATTGTGTTTGGATATTCTCCACGGCCAAGCTATCTGTAAAGCGCCAATCACCACGCGCACCCGTTGTCAGGTTTGGCCCATAGAGCAAGGTATTTCCCAAATAGCCCAAAATGTTGTTATCGTTTTGTGGCAAATCGGCCTTGCTATTCGAGAAATTGGAAGAAACGCGAATGGTGAACTTATCGCTCGGATATGCCTCAAAGTTCGCACGGAAGCTCGTCCGATCGAGGCCATTGTTGCGAAGAATACCTTCTTCTTGGCGTTGGTCGAACGAGGTGAAATAGTTGATCGCACCTGTGCTACCTGCTGCACTCAAGGTATGCTGCTGGATTGGCCCCTTGATGTACAGGGCATTGTGCCCTTTATAGGACATCGCCATGTCTTCGGTATATTCTTTTTGGCGCTCGTTATATCCCGTAATCCCTTTGTATTCTACCCTCAAACCACCAGAGCCTTGTGCTTTTTTACCAGATTTGGTGGTAATGATTACCACACCGTTTGCACCACTTGTTCCATAAAGCGCTCCACCAGCGGGGCCTTTAAGCACCTCGATATTCTGAATATCATCTGGGTTAAGGGTGACAAGGGTTCCCATAGACTGGCCACCAGTCCCGAAGGTGAGGCTCTGTACGTCCAAAATCCGTGCGCCATCCACAATAATTAAGGGTTGGCCGCCCCCAAAGAGGCCGCCACCCGAACGGATATCGAAGCGTAAGCCACCAGCCACGTTACCCGAAGAAGAAGCAACCGTCACACCAGAGACTTTTCCGGCCAACATTTGGTTCACGTTTGAGAAAGACTTGTCTTGGGTTAGCGTACCCACATCTACCTTAGAGGTGGCGACAGGCGCAATCGCTTTTGAGTTGGTAGCAGCCAAACCCGTCACTACCACTTCATCCAAACCGGTTGGGTCTTCTTGAAGTGCAACATTTGCAACGACCTCGCCACCATTGCGCACAGTAACAGCACGCTTAAAGTTGCGGTAGCCCACAAAAGTAACCGAGAGGGTGTATTCGCCATCGGGCACGCGGGAGATTACAAAGCGGCCATCCCCATCGCTCGCTGCACCGAGACGAGAAGGTTCTAAGCGAACAGTGGCGCCCGGCAATGGAACACCCGAACCAGCATCGGTTATTTTACCAGCCACTTTTCCACTTTGGGCATATGCTACAAAGGGTGTGAGCAGGAAAACCAAACCGACCAGTTTTTTGAGAGGTTTAAACATATGATTTTGGTTTTGGTTGGTTGAGTGAGATCTCTGCAACCCCTATTAGACAAAAGCCGTCCTCTGGGGGGCAAAGACACTTGAGGAAAAGCATACCACGCAAAACCAACGTCCACTCCATGCTAAACAGTTCGTTATATATAACAATAGTTCTTATATAATAAGACACACAGACTCTTCCTTATAAAAACAGAAAAAGAGTACTGCGTATAAATGGCAGGATGTGGGGAAATCCCTGCGCATCACTTTTAGCACTTAATGATAGACCAATGCCCGCGTGGATAGCCAATAATTAGGTTATAAGGTTAGGGATTTATACAACAAACTTTAGGTGGGAAGGTTTAGGCCTGTTGTACCTTAGGTAGGATAAAATCGGTGGTTGGGGTGGAAGGTAAAAAAAACGATTTTTATATACAAGGCACTTTTTAATCACCTTAAGAGATTTTTAAGAATATAAGAGGTGTTATGATATTGAATATTGCATTAAATTAGAATTAGAGTTTATTTTTAGTGTTTCTTTTTTGAACATCGCATCAAAACAGCGCCTGCTTTTTCCGACCAATTTCTTTGCTCCGGTAGCCACCCTGATGGATGGTGGGCATTAGGTGGTGCTTGCTTCTATAACATCTGGACTTCTTTGCCAGCATCCCCTATATTGCAGAAAAAAGCCCCAAATAGAACATGAAACCACTTGCACAACGTACCAATGCACTATTCCAAAGTGACATTCGCGCAGTAACAGCCCTTGTCAACCGCGTAAATGGTATCAACTTGGGACAAGGTATTTGTGATTTGCCCACACCAGAACCCATCAAAAAAGGCGCAGAGGCGGCTATCGAGGACAACAGAAGCATCTACACCTCATATGCAGGCATCCCCGAATTAAGGTCTGCCATCACAGAAAAAGCACGTCGGTTTAACCTCATTCCGGTTCCATCGTCCGAGGATGTAATGGTAAGTGTAGGCTCTACAGGTGCGTTTGTTTCCACCATGTTTGCCCTTTTTGAACCCAGCGACGAGGTCATTTTGTTTGAGCCATTTTATGGGTATCATCGCAATTTATTGAGTTTGACGGGCGTTGTGTCGAAAACTATTACCATGCGTGGCATCCACTGGACGATAGATTTTGACGAAGTACGCACGGCGATTTCGCCCAAAACCAAAGCTATTGTCATTAACACCCCTTCCAATCCGTGCGGCAAAGTCTGGACACGCGCCGAGTTATTAGAAGTCCAAGCCATTGCCGAGGCATACGATTTATATGTCATCACCGATGAAATTTATGAATACATGACGTATGACGGACACGAGCATGTGTCTTTTGCGTCACTGCCTAACGCCTATGAACGCACGATCACGCTTTCTGGCTTCTCGAAAACCTATAACATGACCGGATGGCGGCTTGGCTATGCACTTGCCCCCGAGCCGCTTATCGAGAAGATGGGCCTACTCAACGATTTATTCTACATTTGTGCGCCAGCCCCTTTGCAATATGGGCTTGCAGAGGCGTTTATGATGCCCAATGATTATTTTGTGGACATGATGGCCGATTATACCCGAAAGCGACAACTCATGGGCGAGACCTTGGAGGCGATTGGTTTTGATGTTCCTTGGCCACAAGGAGCTTATTATATATTGGCCAATTTTGAAAATTTATCGCACAAAACCGCTGGATTTTCTAACGACAGAATTGCCTGCGAGACCTTGGTAAATCGCGCAAAAGTAGCCTCGGTGCCCGGAAATTCCTTTTTCAATCATCCAGAGGACGGGCAATTCTATTTGCGTTTTTGTTTTGCAAAAGAGTGGCCCGTCTTGGAAGAAGCCTGCGAGAACCTTATTCGGGCATTTGGATAAACACTACCGATCGTTGGAGCGGATGAGTTTCATAAACTCGGCACGGGTTGCATCTTTCATAAACTCGCCACTGACCGCACTCGTAATGGTGGAAGAATCTTGCTTTTCCACACCACGCACCATCATACACATATGGCGTGCTTCTATCACCACTGCGGCCCCCAATGGCTGCAAAACCTCTTGAATGGCATCCCTGATTTGCAGCGTCATACGCTCTTGTACCTGTAAGCGCCTTGCAAAAACGTTGACCACACGCGGAATTTTGCTCAAACCCACGATATGACCATTGGGGATATAGGCCACGTGTGCTTTCCCAAAAAAGGGCAACATATGATGCTCGCACATAGAATAAAACTCAATATTCTTGACCAAAATCATCTCGCTGTAGCTCTCTGCAAAAAGTGCTGAAGTGAGAATGTGCTTGGGGTCTTGATGATAGCCCTGCGTCATAAATTGCATGGCTTTGGCAACCCTTTCCGGTGTTTTGAGCAAGCCCTCTCTCTCAGGATTCTCGCCTAAGAATTGAAGATTTTGCCGAATATTCTGAGCAAGTTTGGCCGTTACTTCGGCGTTATAGGTATCGCTTCGTTGATAGCCATAAGCCATCGCTGGCGTTTCAAAATCATCTGGTTCTGAATAAAAATCGCACATATGATAAATTTGGGGTTAACATGCAAAAAACGGCGATCAAGAGATCTCTCCAAAATACTCGGCCATATTCCGTGGGGTCTCCCATAACCGGACAGCATACAACAATCCCGCTGGTAAAACCTGTACCAATTCGTTCCAAAAGGCAACGACCAAGTTTTCGGCAGAGGGGATAATCCCTTGAAGGAAATCCACATCTAAATTCAAGTTCCGATGGTCACATTTAGCAACAATACGTTCATGAAGAACGTGGCTCAATTTGCCTAAATCCATCAAGTATCCAGTATGAGGATCGGGCGAACCAGCCAATGTTACTTCTAAGACATAGTTGTGCCCATGCCAGTTCGGATGATTGCAATGGCCAAAAATTGCCTGGTTCCAAGCATCGTCAAACGCAGGATTGTGCAGGCGATGTGCAGCGTTAAAATGGACTTGGCGGGTAATGTAAACGCGGGGCATGAAGAATTTGAGATCGTTTACTGTATATAAAAATTACATAAAAACATCTATTTGCACGCTTTTATCCTTTTTATCAGTAATAAACAAAAACGTTGATGTTTTTTTGCTATCAGCCTTCAACCAGCCATCATAATGATAAGTTTCTGGTAGCACCTGTGTAAGAATGGCATTATATTGTTGCAAACGTCAAATGGTCTTTATAGATCGGTTAATGGCAGCAAATGTAAAAATCTATGGCAGTAAAGACTTTATTCCAGCGCATTATGGACGGGGAAATACCGGCTGAAATCGTCTATGAAGACGAAATTTGTATTGCTTTTCGGGACATTGCGCCCAAAGCTCCTACGCATATTCTTGTTGTTCCGCGCAAGCCCATACCGCGTCTTGATGTCTTGACGCCAGAAGATGCACCCATTATCGGTCATCTGTTTTTGGCAGCCAAACAAATTGCAGCAAACGAGGGGTTGGTAAATGGCTATCGGACGGTTTTCAACTGCGGGGAAGATGCTGGACAAACGGTATTTCATCTTCACCTCCATTTAATGGGTGGGCGCTCTTTTGCATGGCCTCCCGGTTAAGTGGACTTTCATTCGTTAAAGGGTTAAGTTAATATGCGCAAAACTTTTGGATATTTGGCAGTGGTTTTTGTGATGGCCATTGTATTGTTTCGGGGCGCCTCGTCTTGTGAAAAACCAGACTCTACCGCCAAAAAGGTTACTCCACCGAGAGCGCCAATCTCTCGGTTCTCGGTGTTCCGCGAGGAATTCGAGGACAACCACAACAAATGGAGTGTGCGGGAAGAAGAAGGCCGCACTTATGCGATCATTGATGGACACTATCGGATGAACAACCGTGCAGAAAAAACGTTTTACTGGTCTAATATTACCGTTCCGGGGCTTTCCGATAGCTTGAACTATGTTGTAGAAACCAAAATGATTAAACGATCGGGCATAAACAACAACAGCTACTCCCTTATTTGGGGCTTGGACGATGGAAAAAGTCGTTTTTATGCATTTGGTATTACGGGCGATGGGCAGTACCGCGTTTCTCGTTTCGAGAACAGAACATGGACAGACCTTATCCCGCTAAAAGACGCAAAAGCGATTCGCAAAAAAGACAACCAAGAAAATGTGTTGATGGTGCAGAAAAAAGGGTTTAAGCTGTATTTCTTCATAAACGACAAGCAAGTAGATACCCTGCCCGTATATCCACTTTTTGGTAGTGGGATTGGGTTTGGCCTTAATTCGCCGATGGAAATTGAAGCCGATTACATCCGCATAGAACGGCTTTAAGCATAAGGTGAGTTTCGGGTTTATCAAACCACTGCCATGATAAAAGTCAAGTCTTACATAACTACCAAGATTGCAGTACAAAGAAACCAACAGATTCTAAACAATCTCATACTTTTAATAACAATAATATAACAACCAAAACCGACATTAAACATAACACCTCTTTTGAAAACGGCCCAAGTTGTCTTGCTTGGCTTTCCATTCTTGGAGCCATACACCTATGCCATACCAGATGACCTTCTGGTTGTATCGGGCATGGCAGTGGTTGTCCCATTAGGGAGCCGCCAAGTTACGGGCATTGTGGTAGAAGTTTCTGAAGTACCACAACTCCCCAAAGAACCTGCTAAAATTCGCCCCATTGCACAAGTTTTGGACGAAAGACCCGTTTGTGATGCTGCCATGCTCCGCCTGACCAAGTGGGTGGCGGATTATTATGTCTGCGGCTGGGGCGAGGTTATCCGTACAGCCCTACCCAATGGCATCGGGCGGGTGAGTCAACTCACCTATTTTGTCCGCGAAGGAAGCACGCCGGGCACTTCCGAGATGCAAAAAGCCGTCTATGCAGCACTAAAGGTGCAACCCGGCCAATCTTTTGTAGCATTAAGCCGTACTCTTGGCTCGGAACTCCGCCCTTCCTTGCTCCGGCGTATGGAACAAACGGGCGTACTGCTCGCCGAACTCGAATTGGAAGCGGCCAAGGTGCGCATCAAAACCGAAAAACATCTTCGTTTTACCACTGGAACGCAACAAAATTTGCAAGAGATTTTGCCCGCCCTCAAAGGCGCAAAACAACGACAACTGCTCATCACCTTAGACGAATGGACGCGCAACCACCGCCCTGAACCAGCACAAAAGACCCTACTCACGGAAGCCAACGTGAGCACAGCAACGGCGAAATCCTTGATTGAATCCGGCTTGATTGAAGTGGTGGAAAAGGAGGTAATCCGAACGCCCTATGGCGACGAACCGGACAATGGAACTACCGCACCACCGAGCCATGCCTTACATCAAGCACAAGCTTTGGCACTCGACGCCTTAGACAAAGCAATAGAAAAACAATCTTTTAGCCCATTCTTATTGCATGGTGTAACTGGCTCCGGAAAAACCGAAGTTTATATCTCCGCACTAAAAAAGGTACTTGATCGTGGGCAAACGGGCATGGTTTTAGTGCCCGAAATTGCCCTAACACCCCAAACCGTCCGCCGATTCAGGGCACATTTTGGAGACAGGGTAGCCGTTCTCCACTCCCGTATGAGCGATGGAGAACGCTATGATGCGTGGCGATTGCTGCGCGACGGGCGCTATCAGGTGGTAATTGGCCCACGTTCGGCGGTTTTTGCACCGCTTGAAAACATCGGACTGATTGTGGTGGATGAGGAACACGAGACGAGCTACAAACAATTTGATCCTGCTCCCCGTTATCATGCCCGCGACGTGGCCGTATATCGTGCCATGATCGAGCAAGCAACCGTGGTACTGGGTTCCGCCACGCCTTCTATCGAGAGTTTTGTCAATACCGAGCAAGGCAAATATACCTTGTTAACCATGCCTGTTCGGGTTCCCGTTGCCGGACATGCCGCCGCACCCTTGCCAGAGATTGAAACAATAGACCTAAGTATTGAGCAAAAGAAAAAAACACTCTCTGGAACCATCTCGCCGCATTTAAAAGCCGCCATCCAATCGCGCCTCGACAAAAAAGAACAGGTTATTCTCCTCCAAAATCGGCGGGGATATGCGCCCGTACTGTCTTGCACCGACTGTGAGTGGACAGCTTATTGCCCATTGTGTGCCGTTACACTTACCTTACACAAAAATGACCATCGGCTCCGTTGCCACTATTGCGGATACCACGAACCTATCCCCTACCGTTGCCCCAAATGCCACTCACGATCCATAAAGGAAGTAGGTGTAGGAACCCAACGGGTGGAAGAAGAGCTACACCTCCTGTTCCCTAATGCCCGCATTTTGCGCATGGATCAGGATACAACTGGGAAAAAAGAAGCTCACGAGAAACTCCTTTCTGCATTTGGACGAGGCGAAGCCGATATTTTGCTTGGCACTCAAATGGTGGCAAAAGGGTTAGACTTTCCACACGTCACATTGGTAGGGGTGGTCAATGCAGATACAGGTTTACTTTTTCCTGACTTTCGTGCAGCAGAACAGACGTTCCAATTATTGGCACAAGTGGCGGGGCGTGCCGGACGTGGCGACCTACGCGGCGAGGTGATCTTCCAAACCCGGAATCCGAGACATCCTGCCATTTTTTATGCCGAACGACACGATTTTCATGGTTTCATGGCCACGGAGTTGCCTGCACGGAGCAGTTTACGCTATCCACCCTATGGACGTTTGGTAGCGATTGAATTTGGTGGGCCTGATGAACAACAGACCCAGAAATTGGCCGAAGAATGGACTTCGGTTCTTAATCAAGTATTTATGCAAAAAGAACTGCCACAAAACCGCTTCGAGGTAAATGGCCCCGTGCCTTCGATGATCCCCAAAATCAATCGCATTTTCCGATTCCGCACCCTTGTAAAGGTCTCCAAACGAATTCCGGCCATTACCTTACAAGAGGTTTTGCGCGAAACCCAAATCCGCTTTGGAGGCCCTAAAAATCACTACCGAGTTTCCATAGATGTGGATCCAATGGGGCTGATGTAAATCACCAAACGTGGTTTCCCGCACCAAAAGTGCTCGTCAAAAGAATTCTTGCTTGGGTTTTCCCAACTTTTTGTAACTTAGTCGTTCATTTTCCTTTACCTCAAAACATCCATTCTATATGTTGCGTATTTCCCATTTCTTACGTGGAATATTGGTAATATTCCTACTTGTGCAAGCTGGTTGTGACCTCTTAAAGCCAGAGGACGAAACCGGTCGCGGCAGCATCGTTTCCTCATCGCTTGTTTGGAGCAAAACCAAGGACGAGCTTACAAACATCTATAATACAGACCTCCCGCTTCAACTTGGGACTTTTGGGGTGGATACCTACAAAGTGGTCTATAACACCGTAGATGCCGAAGGCAAAGCAACCATTGCTTCCGGTTTGGTACAATTCCCAACCAATACAGGGTCGCTTAAAAACTACCCAATGCTGGTTGAGTTTAACGGAACCATCTCCCATGACAACCAAGCCCCAACCCGCTCGGCTTTTTATCCCGTACTGACGTCCATGTATGCTACCAATGGATACCTCGTCGTGGTTCCAGATCTTCTCGGCTTTGGGGACAATCCGCAAGTTCTACATCCTTATGTTCATGCAGGAACCACCGTTACAGCTTCGGTGGATTTGATGCGGGCGGCGCGGAAATTGGCTTCTGAAAAAGGGGTTAAATGGAACAAAAAGGTTTTTATCACGGGCTATTCGCAAGGTGGATACTCCACAATGGCACTCCACAGAGGTTTGGACGACGAGTACAGCAGCGAGTTTACTGTTACCGCATCCGCGCCGTTGGCTGGCCCACACAGCCTTGCCGGAGCAATGGCGGACATGATCTTGGCCGGCAAACCTCATCCCAACCCCGTGTATTTGCCTTATATCCTATTGGCATACAACGACATTTACAAGTTTGGCCCTACCGATTCCGACTACTTGGTTGCTCCATACCATACAACCATCCGGCCTTTATTTGATCGTAAACATTATCTGGGCGAAATCAATCAGATTTTACCTTCTATTCCGCTACAAATCTTGAAAGAATCGTTTTTGAACGACTTCAAAACCAATCCCAATAATGCCTTCCTGAAAGCCCTCAAAGCCAATGAGCGCTACGACTGGAAGCCCAAAGGAGCCATTCATCTTTACCACTGCTCCGGTGATGCCGACGTACCGGCTTCCAACAGCAAAATTGCCTATGACAAACTTAAGACCAATGGCGCAAATGTAAGCCTAACCGATCCCGCACCAGGTCAGGATCATGGTGGGTGTTTTGTCAGTGCTTTTCTTGCTTCCAAAGGCTGGATTGCAGAACAGAACCTTGCAAACTAATTGTACCAACAAGAATGGACATCCGGTCGTTTTGTTCAGCCGGATGTTCTTTTTTGATCGTTATGAAGGTATTCTTGCTTAGTACGGCCTATCCTTATCGGGGTGGCATTGCACATTTTGTGGAGGCTCTGGCGCGTGGCTTGACCGATCGTGGAGACGACGTCCAATTGGTCACGTTTACGCGGCAATATCCAGAACGGCTGTTTCCGGGAAAAACGCAGTTAGAAACCGCACCACCACCCGAAGACCTACGGATAAAACGCCTCTTGGACACCCTCAACCCTTTATCTTGGTGGCAAACGGCACGGTTTATTGCCCGCGAAAAACCTGATATGGTCATCTTGAAATATTGGATGCCTTTTTTTGCACCAGCATTTGGAACGGTGGTACGCTATTTACGCAAACGCGGAATTCCGGCCATTGCTATTGTGGATAATGCCATCCCACACGAAAAGCGTTTGGGAGACGTCCTACTTTCTCGGTGGTTTTTAAATGCTTGCAAAGGCTTGGTGGTGATGTCGGCCTCGGTACAAAGAGATGTAGAAACGCTCGGCGTAAGACGCCCATTGCGGCTTGTGGCGCACCCCATTTACAACCTTTTTGGCCATTCCATTCCGAAAAGCCAAGCACGGCAACACCTACAAATACAGGAAAAAACACCCGTTCTACTCTTTTTTGGGTTTATTCGGCGGTACAAAGGCTTGCATATTTTATTAGAAGCCATGCCGATCATCAAGGCCGCACTGTCCGATGTGAAATTATTGGTTGCAGGCGAGTTTTACGAAGATGCTTCCCCCTACCAAACACAAATCCAGGCATTGGGCATTGGAGATGCTGTTCAGTTGCATAGCACATATATTCCCAATGACCAAGTACCCATTTTTTTCTCGGCGGCGGACGTGGTGGTTCAGCCTTACATCACGGCCACCCAATCCGGTGTGGCACAAATCGCCTTTCACTTTGATAAACCCACCATTCTAACCGATGTAGGTGGCCTTGCCGAAGTGGTTCCTGATGGTGTTGCGGGTTTGGTAGTTCCACCCGAAAATCCAAGAGCACTTGCAGCAGCCGTTATCCGGTTTTTCCGCGAAGACCTTGCCCCCCGTCTGACACAAGGCGTTCAAACTGAAAAGGCCAAATACGATTGGGGGCATCTCTACAAGGCCATAGACGAACTTTGCCTTGAACATGAATCCCATTTAGGCGCTAACGTTTAGTGCCGCCGCACCATTTTCCCGCTAAATCGTCTTATACCTGTTCCGTCGGCAATGGTAACGGAATAGAAATAAATGCCATCGGCCCAATGGCCTGCTTGGAGTTCTAAGGCTTGCGATTTCCCGGCTCCCATCGCCACCGGAGCCCTTTGCTGGATCATCCGGCCAAGAGCATCATAAATGGTCACCCCAACTTCAGCCGGTTTCGGCAAATCTATTTGAATGCTGGTTTTGTTGTGGAACGGATTGGGGAACACCTGCGATACTTGTGTATGTTGTGGTAATGCACCCTCCGACTCGCTACTCGTGATATTACGGCTTAGGTTTACTTTTGCAATCGCGCTAAAAATGGGGCTATTTACGCCATCCGAGCTTAACACTCGGTGAAAAAGGCTTGCAGTTGCACCTGCCGAGATACTTTTGAGCAAGGCGTTTAGGTTACCATACGTCATCTTATATTCTAATGTACTTTGGCTGGAGCTGGTAAACAAAATCCGCGAAAAATCGGAAGTGGCACTTAATTGCCATTGGTAGGTGAGCGGGTCACCGTCGGGGTCTATACTGGCCGTCCATGTAAACGACACAGTATTGGTGGCTGGACCATCTAAAGAGATATTGGTATTATTGGCCGGATTCGTGACTTTAGCGGCAGCGGGTACGCGATTCCCCCCAAAAGTAAACCAATACAAATTGAACAACGGAATCGAGAAGGATAAGCGCGTTACCTTTTGGGTGGCACGCTCATAAAACAAGAGACTTTTATGCGCTTGGCTTGTTGCAGCGATAAGTTTATCATCGGGCGAAAACGTGGGGCGGCTTGCATCCAATATCCCACTTCCATTGATCGTCCATGAAGGAAAATCCGCAAACACATCTTCTTGTGTATCTAAATTGGTGAGCAGCACATCCTGTTCGCTCTCCGCAATCACATTATAGGCCACCAAGTCGGGGTTGGTCTTGCTATAAGTCACGTTACCAATGCTCAAATCTGCACCATAACCGGGGACGAGGTTATAAATCCGTCCGGTATTAAAATCAATCTCGTGCGTATTCCAATAAGATGTTTGTGTGGTTCGATGTAGGGCATCGAAGGCCACCCGCAGTTCGTTCATGTTCGGCGACCACGCCACCACATCGGGATAGACGATGGTTTTATCACGAATCCCCGATTGTGTCGTTTCCGGCAACAACTGAATAGGCATAATTTCTTCGCCGCACCAAAAGTACAGATTAGGATCGTTGTCATAAGAGGAAACGATGGCCACACAGCTTTCATCGGGAGCAATGGCCACATTCCACAAGTCATTACCGGAGGCATTGGACTTTAATTTTAAGGTTTCATAGGTCTTCACTTCGCCCGTTTCGACCGTGATATACGCCAACTGCTGATTTTGATTGATAAACCAAATGCGTTCGCCGTTCCTTCCGGTGGTGAGTTGCGAACGGTCAATTCCGGCATCGGTCTCGGTGATGCGTGCAACGGCGGCGGCACTGCTAAAATAATTGGCTTTATTGGTAGCGACATCAAACAGCCCAATTTGCCCGCCTTCATCCATAAAAGCAATGTAGGACTTCCCACCACTTACAACGGCTACGTCATCCTCCTTACCGGACGTTCCCGATCCACCCTTAATACCAACAGTGTCGAAGGCAGATTTTACGGCGGAGACCTCGGCTCCTTCCCCATACAAGTCGCGCGCCGATTGTTCCAACGCATTGCGTGCATCTATAAACTGGCTATTTCGGGTTAGGTATTTGGTGAGGGCGCGATAATAGATTTTTTCCGCTTTGTCGTGACCAATGGCTGCAACCACCAAATACGCTGCACGGTTGGGTATCCCACTGTTTACGTGTACCCCACCATTGTCTTCGTCTGGGCCTAAATTTTGGTATTGGCCCATACTGGAGGGTTGAGGATCAACGACGTTCGCATTGGCGGGATTCGCCATGTCGCGGAGTGCAATTCCTTTGCCTTGTTGGATGATGGTTTCGCCAATCAGGAAGTTGGAACGGTCTATCAACATTCCAAATACATCCGCGAAAGACTCGTTGAGTGCGCCCGATTGTCCTTGATATTCTAAGTCTGCGCTGTGCTGAATCACCCCATGCGTCATTTCGTGCGCAGCCACATCCAACGCACCTGCTAAGGGCTTAAACGTACTTCCGCCATTTCCATAGGCAATAAAGGAGCCATTCCAATACGCATTTTCCATGGTTCGCCCACCATCGGTTACATTCACCACCGACCAAATGGTCTTCCCTGCACCATTTATGGCATTGCGTCCATGTTTTTCTTGGAAATATTGATACGTAATACTTCCATTATAATGCGCAGATACTGCACTTGCATCTGCCCAAGTTGTACTGTTTTGGCTCACGTATTGCTTAGGCTCATCAGTATTGTTGGCGGTAAGGGTCAATGCGCCGCCTTTCTCCCAAAGACTTGTGTTGTTGAAAGCAAAGTCTTGGCCTAAGTTGGCCAAGTCCCATACCATATAATAAAGGCCATTGGTGTGTTGTAGCGCCCTCAAATTACGACTTATGCCGTTCAGGTCTTTGGCTGACGTATTAAGGAAGGTTGCTGATGTCCCCAAAGTTGTAAAGACTTGGTCATTAGGAAGATTAATCGCAAAATCGGTTGTGTGTATTTCGGGATTTTCGTGCTTATGCCCCAACAAGTCGCAGTGGTGCGGTGTGCGGCTAAGGATGCGCCCATCTTGCGCCGAAATGAGGTAGGTAAACGATTCCAAAAAGTTGGCCTGTACCCGAACGGCATATGCGCGTTCTATGGTTTTTGCACCCGTAGCCACCCATACAGGATTTGCAGTATCAGGCACCAAGCCGAGCCAACGGGTTATGGTTGCCTTCCAACGCCCTTCTTCTTGCAAATCGGCTATGGCACGGTTTAGCGCCTCCGTATTGGATAAACGCGGTGCATCAATCACAATGTTTGGTGTGGGTTCATAGGTTCCATTGATGATATAGCTGTCCTCGCGGAGGTGTACCCATACGTCCCGCCCCCAAATGGGCAAACCACGATACATTTGCGCATACCGAACGTGTGCCATGCCCAGCTCATCCGTTTCTTGGTGCATGATCTGGAGTTCTTCACCTGGTTTTGCAAGTAGAAGGGTTGTTTGGTTTTGGTTTAGCGCTACCGAGGCCGCCGCCAAAGCGGACGAGGTTTTGTGCAGACCCTCTATCCGGCCTTCCATCCAGCGAATGGTTCCGTTTGTTGCGCGTTGGAGGTTGCCCCGTTGGATGGTCTCGACGGTTCCTTGGATCACAAGCGGTGTCGTACCGGAACCAGCGATGGGGGTTGCCAACTGGACGATTGACTTTTTCGCAGTTAAGGTCTTTTGCGCTTTGGGGAATACAGCGGTGACAGGCACGGATTGTAATCCGGGATTTCCCTTGAGTGGGCGCTGCTGTAGTTTTGTGGTTTGGGCTTGGACGAGCGTGAACATCCAAAATAAAATCAAGATGAGGCGTATGATGGGCGTTTTCATATAGCTTGGACTTGGTTTAAGAAAGAAAGGTTATTGCTTCTGCGGTAAGTTATGAACAGCCTGCATACACAGGGCATAAAGCCGAATAACAGGGTCTTTCTCCGAGGTGGATGGCTCATGCGGCATTGGGAAGCGGACACTATGGGCTTTTCCCGCTTGCGAGAAGGTGATTTGTACCGTCATGTTGGCGGGTTCATCACGGTTTATCTCTTGAAATCCTGCTTTTTTAAACGCCTTGAAGAGCGTCTGGAGTTCTTTCTTGGGTAATGTACCAATACGTTCGGTTTGTTTTTGGGAGCCGAAGCCGCGCCACTCGTGGAGGTTGCCGAGGTGGTCTATCGCATAGCCCTGCCAACGCCCTGTAAATCCTCCGCCGGCTCCGAAGGTGAGGCTAAAGTCTTCGGGTATTCTTTGGCTTTTGCATCCAGCAAAGCCGCCCACGAGACAAAAGATCAAGAAAGGAACGATTATTTTCATCACGTAGGCGGCTATTTAGCCGAAATTAAAGGGTTAATAGGGATGTGCTACCTATATTCTTCCATCGGTGGGCAAGCACAGACCAAGTTACGGTCGCCAAACGCATTGTCCACCCGCCCTACATATGGCCAAAACTTGTGGCTTCGGATCGTTGGGGAAGGATACGCCGCTTTTTCGCGTGAATACGGCCTATCCCATGTTTCGCTAAGAAGAACCTCGGCGGTGTGGGGTGCGTGTTTGAGGACATTATTATCAGCAGGATAAAGCCCGTTTTTTACTTCTTCCATCTCTTGGCGTATAGAGATCAGCGCATCACAATAACGATCTAACTCGGCTTTGGTCTCGGACTCGGTTGGTTCAATCATGATGGTTCCCGCTACCGGAAAGCTCATGGTTGGTGCGTGGAAACCATAATCCATCAAACGTTTGGCAACATCTTGTTCATCAATGCCCGTTTCCTTTTTTAAGGGTCGTAAATCGAGCATAAACTCATGTGCAGACCGCCCATGAGTTCCTTTGTATAAAATAGGATAGTGGGCTTCCAAGCGTTTAGCCATGTAATTGGCATTCAGAATCGCATATTTGGTGGCATTTGTCAACCCTTCCGAACCCATTAAAGCAATATAAGCCCAAGAGATCAACAAGACACTTGCTGAGCCATAAGGTGCTGCCGAGACAGGGCCTTGTGCTAAACCCAAGGAGACCACATTATGTCCGGGCAAGTGCGGGGTTAAGTGTTTTGCAACACAAATAGGTCCCATCCCTGGCCCACCACCACCATGCGGAATGGCAAAGGTCTTGTGCAAGTTCAGGTGGCACACATCCGCACCAATGGCCGCCGGAGAGGTTAGCCCAACTTGGGCATTCATATTGGCACCATCCATATATACCTGACCACCGTTTTGGTGGATGATTTCGCAGATTTCATGAATAGCTTCTTCAAAAACACCATGCGTAGAAGGATACGTTACCATGAGCGCCGCCAAATTCGGGGCATTTTCTGCTGCTTTTGCCCGTAGGTCTGCCACATCTATGTTGCCATGATCGTCACAGTTGACCACCACCACCTTCATACCCGCCATTACTGCCGAAGCCGGATTGGTTCCATGCGCCGAGGAAGGGATCAAGCAGACATTGCGATGATCATCCCCGTTTGCATGATGCCAAGCCCGAATGGTAAGGAGGCCCGCATATTCGCCCTGTGCACCAGAATTGGGCTGGAGGGACACGCCATCAAACCCTGTGATCTCGGCAAGCCACCGCGAGAGTTCCTCGAAAACAACTTTGTAGCCCATCGCTTGGTCTTCGGGCGCAAACGGATGCAGACCGCCAAATTCCGACCAAGTCACAGGAATCATTTGCGTGGTGGCATTGAGCTTCATCGTACACGATCCCAGCGGAATCATACTGGTGGTCAGCGAGAGGTCGCGCGATTGTAGGCGATGAATATAGCGGAGCATCTCGTGTTCGCTCTGGTATTGGTTGAAGATCGGATGCGCCAGAAAGTCGGAGGTACGGGCCATTTTGCCTTTGTACCCACTGTCTAAGTCTTTTGCATACACATCGGCTGTTCGGAGAAAGTTGGTATGCAAAAAAACCTCCAATAAGGCATCCACATCTTTGGCGGTCGTAGTCTCGTCCAACGAAATACCCAAGTTACCATTTGGGAACCTTCGGACGTTGAGGTGTCGTGCAAATCCACGCGAGACGGCAAGATCGGCATCATGATGGCTCATCTCAACACAAATGGTATCGAAGAAATCGGTTGTGAGAACGTTAAACCCTTTGTCTAAGAGTCCTTCTGCCAAAATTTTGGTGAGGTCATGAATGCGCGTAGCGATCTTACGCAAGCCTTCCGGTCCATGATATACTGCGTACATGCCCGCCATTACCGCCAGAAGTACCTGTGCGGTACAGATATTCGAGGTCGCTTTGTCGCGCCGGATGTGTTGTTCGCGAGTTTGAAGGGCCATCCGAAGCGCCCTTTTGCCATTGGCATCTTTCGAGACCCCAATAATCCGTCCGGGCATTTTGCGGGTAAACGCCTCCGAAGCCGCCATATATGCCGCGTGAGGCCCGCCATAACCCATCGGAACGCCAAAGCGTTGGGTATTACCCACCACCACATCAGCGCCAAACGCTCCGGGTGGCGTCAAAAGCACAAGGCTCATCAGATCGGCTGCCACGATAACGCTCGCTTTGGCCGTCTTTGCTTTTTCGCAGAAAGCGCGGTAATCCTGTACCTGCCCAGTGGTATCTGGATATTGTAAAACCGCCGCAAAAACATCATCATGGAAGGTATAGTGCTGCCAGTCGCCCACTTCCACCTGAAATCCCAAAGGCAATGCCCGCGTTTGGATTACCGCAATATTTTGTGGATGACAATGTGCATCTACAAAAACGGTATGTCGCTTAGGCTGTTGCCCATGTGCCATACTGACAGCTTCGGCACATGCAGTGGCTTCGTCCAAAAGAGACGCATTCGCAATGGGCAATCCGGTCAAGTCGGATACCATCGTCTGAAAATTCAACAATGCTTCCAAACGGCCTTGTGCAATCTCGGCTTGATAGGGCGTGTATTGTGTGTACCATCCCGGATTCTCCATGATGTTCCTAAGAATCACCGGAGGCGTGAGGGTTCCTGAATAACCCATACCGATATAGGACTTGAAAACCTTGTTTTTATCGGCAATTTGTCTAAGGCGTGTAATCACCTCCGACTCTGAAAGTGGGGCATCTAAGGCCAACGGCTTAGATAAGCGGATAGACTCCGGAACGGTTTGTTCAATCAGTTCTTCCAACGTATCCGCTCCTACCACAGCCAACAGAGCCTCAAGATCGGCAGCGGGCGCATTATGACGGGGTTCAAAACGGTCTAAAGGGGTGAGTTGAATAGACATAACAGCGTTTGTATGTGAATATTAAAGGCTTCGTTAAAGTTAATGATTCTGGGCTGGAAGATGTGCGAATTTGTCTTCAGGTTCTCTATAAGTGCATAAAGAACACAATCTGGAAAAGGTTAGTGTGGCGAGAATAACTATGCTTTTTGCCGACGTTAACCAGCATTATGGGTTTAAAATTATTGTTGTTGTTTAAGTATATTAGGGGCTTACAAGTAATTGCACGTAGGCTTCACAGGTACACTTAAAAAAAGAAAATGACGCATCTACATTTCGTATAAATTATTGAATCAATTATGAATCACAAAATAATGAATAACCCGTCCTTTTAGCCCTATAGTCTTGAGTTGTGGCACAAGAATGGGCCATCCATCACGGTGACCATCTGCTGAGCCTGAAACGCTTGTTAATAAAAAAACCGGAGCAGTACAACACCACTCCGGATTTTTGGCCTATTAAGGTGATCCTTATGCACTTTTGGGTTTAGAGAAAATTTCTTCCCAATTTACACGACCCGTCATTTGCATCACCACAAAAAGCGTAAGGATGGACAAAATGGTCACCGCTAATCCAACATAATGTTCTAAGAAAAAGGTATAGGAAAACAATACCAGATAGACAAATTGGCTAAGACCCACCTCGCGCCACGCAAAGGTATTTCCGGCCACCAAGCGCATGTACGAAACGGTAAGCGCAATCGAAACCACCGAACAGATCATCATAGCCCACTCTACCGAGATGTGATCCACCAAGTAAGCGAGTAACAAGTGGAAGCTAAAGAAAGAAGCCCCAATAAAGAAATAGTTCATGGGGTGGATGTTCACCTTCCGGATGACCGTGATAATAAAGAGGACAAAAAAGAAGAGGAAGAGCGAAACTGGTGCAAAAAAAGTGACCTTCGCCACCCAAGGGCCGGGATTTAATTTTTGTGGCATCACCAAACCCACATTAATGTCCGCCAATAAATTGGTATAAGCCCATGTGAGTTTCCAGCCATCGTTGGTTTGTGACTTTTGCGTAGGAGAAGCACCTGTTGCCGGAAAATCCACATCAGCAAAATTGGTATGAGCCGTCAACCGAAAGTTCCGAACTTGTTGCACGCCATCACCCAAATTGTACATCCATGTTTTCATCCCTTGCGTCTTGTATTTAATCCTTATAACCTGTGAGGCACCATTTGCCAATTCCAAATCCTCAACCATCTCGCTACCTTCAACCGTCATATCCGAGCGCGTCTTATCGCCCACTTGAAAGGTGAAGTCGTCATAGGCCGCTGACGATGAGGGAAACAAGTAATGAAACCGAAGTTTTCGCGGTTGGCCGGTATCATTTCGGACGGTGTAAGTGGCCTCGTACCAAAGGGTATAGGTCGGATACCACATCAGCCCTTTTTGGCGGTGTTCTAAGGCAAACCGTACATCAATGTTAGAACTTGCCAGATTTACATGGTGCTGGATGGTCTCGGTTTGTGTGCGGGACACATTTTTACCCTCCACGGACTCTACGACGGCGCGACTCGTTGTTTCTTCCCAATACACCTTTGGCGCCGCTTGTTCTAATGGCCGACCCCAAAGGTCGCCAACAGCTTGCGTCAAACTTTGGTCTGATTCGTTGGAACGGATGAACATGTTGGCTCCAAGGATGGACCATGCAATGGCTGTTACCACAAAAATGAAGCCGATGGCAATGATTCTTTTCAACATACGGTTGATGGTTTTACTAAAGAATTAAAATTTTAAAAGTACTTTGTATTTCAAAGTTACAACATAAACGGGACAATCCCTGCAATGTTGCATAAAAATTTTGAGTGAAGTAAAAAGTGTGCGTTATGACCTAAACACCATATGGCCAAGGTTTTTGTTGCCCCCAAAAAGACCTTATCCCTATATAGGCGGAACAGAGTCCTATCTGGCAACTACTACAACAGGTTAAAATCTACCCAACCGCACGAAAATTTTGCCAAAGCCGGAGCAAAACCATTAACTTATCGTTCCTGAACAAATCCTCCCTTGGAATTATCCCTAAAACACCTATGTTACGACGTGTACCCCTCTTGCTGATTTTGGTGCTGGTTTCTACTGGATGTCGTAAGCGACCACAAGTAGAAAAAAATACGACTTATTCGGTTCCAGAAGTCTCGGAAGATGTTCTAAAGAAAGTGCCCGAATGGGCGCAAAAGGCCATTTGGTACCAAATATTCCCAGAGCGCTTCCGAAATGGCGATCTCAACAACGATCCTAGGATGGTAGATATGGAAGGTGCGTGGCCGCATACCAAATTTGCGGGATGGAAGCCAACTACTTGGGGACAAGATTGGTTTGTTCAGGAAGATTGGGCCTTGGCCTCTGGAAAGGATTTCTACTTTACGGTACAGGCACGGCGGTATGGTGGCGACTTTCAGGGCATTATAGACAAAATGGGCTACCTAAAAGACCTCGGCATTAACGCCATTTACCTCAATCCAGTCAACGACTCGCCCTCCCTACATAAATACGACGCACGGAGTTATCACCATATGGACAGAAACTTTGGCTCCGATCCCGACGGCGATGCCGCCATCATGAAGCGTGAAAAACCCGAAGACCCAAGCACATGGGAATGGACATCGGCGGATAAACTCTTCCTCAAACTCATCGAGACCGCACATAAAAACGGCATTCGGGTAGTGGTGGATTACTCATGGAACCATACAGGAAAGCAATTTTGGGCATTTCAAGACGTCATTAAAAACGGTAAGAAGTCAAAATTTGCTGACTGGTACTACATAGACCAATTTGATGATGTGGAAACGCCGGATACGAATGAATTTGTGTATCGCGGTTGGGCAAATGTGAAAGAACTGCCCGAACTCAAGAAGGTGAATGTGAAAAACCGCGTACATGGTCGGGCATACGAAGGGAACCTACACCCAGACGTAAAGCAACATATTTTTGCCGTGACCAGTCGCTGGATGGATCCAAATGGGGATGGCGATCCATCGGACGGCGTAGATGGCTTCCGGTTGGATGTCGCCGAACAGGTTCCTTTAGGATTTTGGCGGGAATACCGCCGTTTTGTGCGCGGGCTAAATCCAGAAGCGGTCTTGATTGGCGAAATTTGGTGGGAAAAATACCCTGACCTCATGACCGATCCTGCACCTTACCTACAAGGTGATGTATTTGACGGGGTTATGAACTACCGTTGGTACAAGAGTGCCCGCGAGTTTATTGGCTACATCACACCTGCCATGAGCGGTGCGCAGTTTGCACGCGAGATGGAGGCCCTGAAAAAAGGCATTGCCGAGCCTTACCAAAAAGGCATGATGAATGTAACCGCCACGCATGATACCGAACGCCTGCAATCTTCGCTATTCAATAAAGGACGCTACAAAGTTGGGGTAAATCCCCGCGATAACAAAGGCTTTAAGGTGGGCAAACCGGATCCAGTTTCGGTGGAACGGCAGAAGATGCTCCTCGTTCAGCAATTTACCTATACAGGCGCACCACAACTTTTTTATGGTGATGAAGTGGGCATGTGGGGGGCGGACGATCCCGATAACCGTAAACCCATGATTTGGGACGACATCACCTTCCAAAACGAAAAGTCTGTCCCATTCAAAGAAATGACCCGTTCGGATGATGTGGTCGCTCCCGATAGGGGCTTATTGGCCTTTTATAAAAAATTAATTGCCATGCGTACCCGCTACGCCGATCTGTTTGTGGACGCACCTTTAGAAATGGTTTTTGCCCGCGATGGCTCGGATGCGGTGATTTATCGGCGTGTAATGCCCAATTCCAACAAAATGGCTCTTGTGTTCATCAATAAAGGTGCTGGCTCCATTCCGATGAATGGAAACCTCGTTGGTGACATCCAACGGGCGATGAAGTTTGTGAATCCCCTAAACGAAGCGGAACAATACACGGTTACCCCCGAACAGCCCAATATCTCATTCTATTTGGGGGCACGGACGTATAAGGTGTTGGTTTCTGAAGAATAAGCTTAATCAATCCGATAAGACGAGGTCGCTACCCATTTAGGTGCGGCCTCGCTTGCTTTCTGGGCAAAGGTCTCTACTTTTCGTATATTGCCTTCATCGGGGAACCGCACAAAAGAAACCGCGACGGCGTCTAACACCATTTCTGCACATAACGTGGCCGAAAGGCTTTCCACACCCACTTCCACCAGAAGTTGTAATGGTGAAGGGTATGGATTCCGCAGCCGCAGGTCTTTATACCCAAAGGCAACCGCAGCATCCGCACCAAGTGGCGTAAAACGTTCTTCTTCGGTATAGAGGTCGCGGGAGTGGGCATGTCGCTCCAAGATGTCTAATCCGCAGACCAAAGAAAGGTGATACAAAATTCCCGCCAACTGACACAGGCCGCCGCCATCGTCCAAGACGGCGCGCCCGTTAACCAAGGACCGCGAAGGCAGAAAGTCACGTGTATGGGAGGGCTTCCCCACCAATTTCCAAAAGGAGAAAACCTCGTTTGGCGCCAATATCAATCCGTGGACATGTGATGCTCCTTTAGAAATATTGTGGTGTTTGGCGGCAAAGCTCTCGGTTCGTCGGATTTTTTGTTGGATTTCCACTCGGATGGGTAAACAAGGAAGCGAAAGCCGTGTCGCAAAACGTGTTCCAGAGGCCACATCTTTTACATAGCGTTGTGCGGCACGAAGGGAACCTGAGAGGCGGCGTCTAATAGGCATCATTGTTTTTGGGAGGTGTGTAAAAATTGAAAATACAACCTTTTTTCAAAAAGAAAAAATTCACAAAAGGCTCCTTAATTGGCGCTACTTTCTCGGAATGAGGCATAAAAAAGGCGCTACGGCAATACCGATACGCCTATAAAATAGAACCAAATGCTAAACCATGTTTATGGTTCCTCGCGAAGATCAACACCTCACGAATAACATGATCACCAAGTAAGAAGTTTAATTTCCTCGGCTTTTAACCCGCGTTCATTTTCCACCACCGTAAACTCAAAAATATGGCGGCTGCTCGGTAACTGATACTGAACCGAAGTGTTATACAATTCTGAAAAATGAAAAAATGCACTCTCGAAATAATCTGGATTTCGGACATCATTTAGGTACAACGAGTGGGGAATTTGCTTAAGATAGGTCATTGAGCCAATGCCTTTATCAGGGTTGTAACGGCTACACCATCCACGAACGCGGGTTCCGGATGCGCCCCAACTTTCGCGCTCAAGCGCACTACCCATTGGGAGTAAATTGGGGACAATATAGCCTGAAGTAAAATAATCCGCCTCGGTTCGTAGCTGGTTGGAGATGTTTTCAAAAGCCAGAACCTCTACACGAACACCTTTGTTTTGTAAAGCCTCAACCAAACGTACAAAGTCTCCATCCCCAGTTGCAAGCAGTACCCGATCCAAATAATCCGACTGCAACATCATATCCACTACCATATCTATATCTGCATTTGCTTTGGTATAGGTATTCCCCTCGTCATCTTTATAGCGAATGACATCTTTGATTACTACCTTATAACCAAGCGCGCGGAGCGCATCATGGAAGGACAGTGCTTTGTTGCGGTACATCAAATCTTCCAAAGACCGCTCCCGATCGAAAGAGACATAGGCATTCATCCGGACAGGTTCCGAGCCATCGCGGCAGGCGTAATCTCGGAGAATATCATATTGCATTTTGAAGCCGCCATTGTAATACAAATTGCTGCTGTCCACATAAATTCCGACTTTGTTGCTGGTTCTGGGGTTATTCATTTTGTTTTATTAACTCCTTAATAGATACGTACAATGCATCTATACATAAGATGGATAGAAAAAAAGATTCAATAACAAGATGGGTTCTTTTATGTTTATCAAACAGACCTAATTAAGCCTCTTGGGTACAAAGAGGTTTATTAGCCGGATAAAAATACGGCGAGATAAAGAAAGAATCGCGATGTATTGTGGGTTATATCTTGGGTAGCTTATGCTCTTCCCTAAAAACAAAAAAGAACGACAAAGAATACGAAATATTTACCGATGAAAGAAAGCGGCTGCTTAAAAATAACTTGAAAAACGACAAATATTAGACTTGTTGCGCTTGTTTTTATTGAGTTTAGAAGGAATTAAGTTTGGGTGCAAAATTCATGTTTTGAATTTTTGAGCTTTAAATTGCATAATCCTGCACAAATTTCCAGTATCATTTCAGCAGTC
>JAFLBZ010000031.1 GCA_017303715.1 Rhodothermia bacterium
ACTTTTACGCACACTTTGAAAAACACCCCCAAAACCACACGCTTTGCACTTGTACTTCGGGTTTCCAGAACTATTCGAACCATTTTTCACGATATGTTCCGAACCACATTTATGACAACATTTTTTTCAATTACCATGACCAGTCTTTTTTTGAACAAAATTAAGCAAAACACCCACTAAATTACATTAATCAAAGGGGATAGTCCGGAAAGTGGAGTCGCGGGGGGGTGGAGTGCTGATCATTGATGACACTGTGCAAGAAAAACTATACATGGTTGAAAACAACCTAATCTGTTGACACCCTAACTACTGCTAAGACGTATAGTGAAGGCATTAACCTATTGAAATCCATATCATGAGAAAGGCGTTTCTATCCCACTTCCTTTAAATTGGTTCACAAGACTCTCTGTTACTGTGACCACCTCAAGACCGGAAAGAACGGCGATCCAGAGAGGTGAGCCAAAATAAACAGATGCGGGACATGATAGATACTTGCGGACAAAACTAGGTGAAGTTTACTAGGGTACTGGCCGACATCTGGTTTGCTTCCACTGAGTAGCATGGAACACATCAAAAAAGTCCAGCAAAAAGATTTCATTATTGGCGCTAAAAAGCACGACTGGTAGCCATGAGCGAGGCTAACTGGAAGAAAAACCATTATACGCCGCTCTACCAAGTGGGATGAAGGAACTGAATTTCTTCATCTGACTATTCCCACAAGTCTTTAAAGCAAGAAAGGTGGTAAATTTGGTATCCGGCTTGTAGCATGCTGGACGCTGAGTGGGACGAAATCACCACGATTTACTAGAAACGGTGGAAAGTAGAGGTCTTCCAAAATCGTTTAAGTGCAATGCTGCTTTTGCCAGATTACCTTCACACACTGCAAGGACTCAGAGGTCTAACCACCTCTTTGCACCCATTGTAGCCGTATTAAAGATGGAGGGTTTAAATATCAGGACAAAACTAACCATTTCACCCAATGAAGTGTCGCCACGATCAATACACTATTCGCGTACCAATGCAAGGCATGAGTTAGATGCCAATTTTGCACTTAGTCATTCAATCCCCCCTTCCAGACATTATGACGCAGTTGCCAGTCCTTTTGGAGGTTTTTACCCCATATATGTGGAGATCGAAACTCATCCGCTAGTTTATTTCTGAAATACTCTGGGTTAATGCCTAAATATTCCATAATTTCATCAAAGTAACGATCAGGAAACTCTCCATCAAACTTTTTAACAAGAGCAACACCTTCTTCACGCGTAAGGTGTCCATTTCTTATTTCTTGAGACGCATCATAAGTAGCCCTTCCGATACCAAATTTTATAAAAGTAGTATAGTAATGAAGATCGTCAATTTTATCGTCAATGCTGTTGTATTTACTATACGTACCTTGCGTTCGGAATGGACGTGCCTTAAACTCCGTATTTTCTACTGCATAATAATATACTTCTTGAGGTGTCCATTTTAAGTAGTAGCCTAAGTAATGTACTTCAATTTGTGACTTTTGTATTTCTTCAACAGGAGCAGGTAAAAATGACAAAATATCATTTAGGGAAATATTGTATTTTTCACGTAACTCTTTAACCGATACTCCACCAAGATATATTTCGTCAAGGTGTTGATATCCAAAATAAGATTTGTCTCTAAGCGATGTTGCATTATCAGCAATTGGATTGCCATATTCAGCCTCATTCTCTCCATAAAATACCAATGGTATATTATATTTCATGGCAAGTTTAGGGCCTAAATTTTTTTGTCCAAGTATAAATGTCTGAAATGGGTGAAAAAGATTTTCAATAGAAAACTTTGTTAAGAGCTTCATTACTTTTCCATTAGGTGTAAAAGTAATATTATCAAAACCACTGTTAATCCAATTTTTCCAATTTTTATAACCATATTCAGTATAAAGAATTGGGGGCCAAGTAACCGTAAGAGGGTTCATGCCGTACTTGTACTTTAGAATGTGCGCTTGGTAGGCACTATCCTTTCCACCACTACCAGGTACTAAGCAATCATAATATCCATCGTTTCTACGGTACTTATCAAGAAGCTGTAGCAGTTCATCTTCTCTTTTTCTCCAATCTATAGATTCTTTTTGCTCAGCAGTTCGGCAAGCATCACAAACTTCATACTGATCAAAATTTAGCGTTACTTTTTTACTATTAATGGTGTGTCTAAATTCAGCAGTCGAAGCCGGGCGTTGATTAGACATTACACATTTTTTACAAAATTTTACCTCACGAGGCAAACCATATTTAACTTCTAACATATGTTTTAGCTTAGTTAGTTATGAATTTTTTAGCCAATTTTTATAAATTTCGATACCGTGCAACCCACTTTTTTCTGGATGGAATTGACAAGCGAAAATATTATTTTTCAGTACTGAAGAACAATATTTATTCCCTCCATAACTTGTTGTTGACAAGATGGTATCGTTAGAATCTGGTTGAACATAGAATGAATGAACAAAATACATGTAATCACCAGGATTACAAACTGAAAGAGGGGAATTTTCCCATGAATTTTGCAATGGATGAATAGTATTCCATGCAATCTGTGGAACCTTCAAGGTAGCTCCTTGCACATCAATTGAAGAGAATTTTTTTACGACACCATTAATGATATCCAACCCCTTATGACATCCAAACTCTTCACTCTCCGAAAAGAGCAATTGCAAGCCTAAACAAATTCCCATGAATGGTTTTGTGGTTGCTATAAAATCTTTTACAGGCTCAATTAAATCCAATTTTCTCATATTATACATTGCATCAGCAAAAGCCCCGACTCCCGGCAAGATCATCGCATCAGCACTTGAAATAGCAGTCGCGTCAGAAGATATAAAGGCATCGTAGCCAAGATACAAGCAAGCTTGTTGGACGCTAAATAAATTCCCTAGCTGATAATCCACGATTGCTATTTTCATGATATTTTAGTGCGGCACGGTATGCCTCTTTTATTTAAATGACTTTTAATCTCCATCAAGTTGTGAGGGGATATTTTATTAAAGGTTAAACGGCCACTTTGTAAAAAAGACACATTTCCTTCTGAACGGCTTTCCATATTGCTCCTTTTATTAGCAATAAAATCGTAATGTATCATAGAGGCTACAGCGATAGCATCAGCCCTACCTTCAATAATACCTTCAGAACAATGTTCCAATACCCCAACACCGCCATGTGCAATTACAGGTACCGAAACATTTTGTGCAATTAACTTTGTTAATTCAAGATCATAACCTTTTCCCGTACCTTCCGCATCTACAGAAGTGATAACAATTTCGCCAATGCCCAGTTTTTCCAATTGTTTCGCCCATGATAAGACCTCATATCCTGTCTCTTCTCTGCCGTTATCTACAAAAGAAAAGTATTGTCCTGATGGATGCCTTATTGCTTCGATGGCCGCTACAATCGTAGAAGAACCAAATTTTTTAGTTGCTTCTGCAATAAAAGATGGATTTTTAGTTGCTGCCGTATTTATGCAGACTTTATCAGCCCCTGCACGCAAAGCTGCTCTTATGTCGTCAATTGTCCTAATGCCACCACCAACTGTTAAAGGAATAAAGCTACGTTTTGCGGTTTGAGAAATAATGTCATTTAGACTATTTCTTTCATAAAGGCTCGCTACGACATCTTGATAAAACAACTCATCAGCTCCGTTTTCATAGTAATATTTTGCAAAATCTTCAGGCTTTCCCAAAACCCGAAGACCTTCCAGATGAACTCCTTTTACCAGATTAGGTCCTTTAATGTCTAATCGAGCTATAACTCTTATGTTATTCATTTAATTTGTTTTGTCTTCAAAATGTATTGTGCAAATCCCCAATCCACTATGCTATCAAGATCAACCCCATATATCTCAGGCATAACATATTTTTTTACTTTTTTAAAATCTCGAAAGCCTTTATGTGTTTTTAGGCTATTAGAAGATATAATGTAAATTGAGCCATTATACTCATAAACAGGTGGTACATCTTGACGACGATTAACATTTACATTTTCTTTACTTATTTTTAAATATCCATCGCTATTTTCTTCAAATAAATTATAGTACGGGTTGGATTTTGACTCACAAACACTTACAAGCATTTCATCATCCGTAGAGAAAGATTTAAGCATCTCTATAAGATGCTTTTGGGTACGAAAAGGAGAGGTAGGTTGTAGCAAAACAATAGTATTATAAAAAAAATTTCGATTCTCATAATAAGCTAAAGCATGCTGTAAAACTTCGTAAGTTCCTGCCTCGTCAGTGGCCAAATGCGCTGGCCGGAAGAAAGGCACAAAATATTTGATTTCTTTTGCACACTCAGCAATTCTATTGCAGTCCGTAGTTAGGCAAATATTTTCATCTGTGGTAAATAGACGAGCAAATTCTAAAGTATAATGAATAAGTGGCTTGCCACCTAATGGCTTGATATTTTTATGTGGTATCCCTTTTGAGCCACCACGAGCAGGTATTACAAATAATATTTTTTGTTTCATTAAAGTTGCAAATGTTTAATATCTTCTTGTGCTTTTATATAGTCAGGCATTTTTCCAATATCTAACCAATAACTTAATATTGGGTAATTAGTTAATTTTCTTCCAGTATCTATAACCACCTCCATCAAATCTGTCGCATTATAAAATTCATTATTAGGAATAAGTTTTAATAATTCCTTTTTAAAAATATAAATTCCAGCGTTTGAATAGTAGATATAGCGAGGCTTTTCTTTTAACGATAGAACGTTGTCTTCTTTATCCGTTTCCAGAACAGCATATGGCACATCAACATAATAAGGGATGGCAGCAACGGTCATATCTGCATTCGACTTCACAAATTCATTAAAAAAGTCTTCATAATCAATATTCGTTAATAAATCTGAGTTCATCAATAAGATGTAATCATTTTTGAACGATTCCGTTAAAGTTACTGAGCCGATAGTACCTAAAGGCTTCTCTTCAACCAAATATTTTATCGAAATATTCTTATCAGATCCATCTTTAAAATACTCTACTATAACATCTTTTAAATAATTTACGCTAATATACATTTCTTCAATACCAAAGCGAACCAAACGATCAATATTGTGTTCTATAATCGGCTTTTCTCCTATTTTTAGCATTGGCTTTGGAATTTCTTTCGTTAATGGCATAAGTCTTTGTCCTCGACCACCTGCCATGATCACCACACCAACAGGTAAGAAACCATTAAATTCTTGTAGGTCAAGTACCCTTATTAGCTTTGTATCATTATCTAAAAGAGGAACAAAGCGAATATTTTGTTTCTTATATTCACTTATATGTTGATTTTCATTTTCGCCTTTCTTGATATATCTAAATTTTGTATTTCCTGCTAAAACAGCAGGAGATTTAACATCTAACCCCTTAAGTAATCCCCTTCTTATATCGCCATCCGTAAGTGTTGCTAATAATTTATAATCTTCATCTATAATAAATAGTACGTTATTTAATACACCTATTTCATCTAGTATGGCTAATGCGTCTAGAAGTGTATAAGTATTTAATATTACTCGTTGAGGTAATTTCATAAGTCAAAGAATGTTTTCTTAAGAGAGACAGAAGTACTTTTTTGTTGTAAAAGATTTATGATTTTAAACCCACTATTACCTTCTCCATAAGGATTTTTTTCATTTACACATATTTCTTTATGTACAATGGAAAGTGCTTTTTTTATCGCCTTGACGATTGAGTCATAATTAACTTCTGCATTAATAATTGTTTTTCCTTGTTCTCGACCTTTTTGCCGATCCCCAATATTTACGGTCGGTATTTTAAATGAAGGCACCTCAATAAGTCCGCTAGAAGAATTACCTATAACCGCTGTACTATATTTAATTGCTGATAAATAGCGTAGCTGCCCCAAGTTAGTATAAGATTTCGCTCTTAATTTATTTTCAAAAACATATTCATTAATAAGTTGGACGATAATCCGGCCTTCTGCATCTGCGTTTGGAAGAGTGAAAATAATATTTAATTCACTAAAATAGTCTAAGGATTGCAAAAGTGTTTTAAATTGTTTTTCAGCAGTATTTTCCTCTAAAGTAGTTGGATGAAATGTTACCAACAAATAAGGTTTTTTCAAATCAAATCCAAGCTCTTTTGATAATTCAGCCTTGGATAGCAAAGACATTTCTGCAATATTATCTAGCCCTATAGCACCAACATTAAATACACGGTCAGGAGCTTCGCCCAATTGAATCACTCTTTTACGGTGTGTCTCTGTAGAAGTAAAATGAAGATATGACATCTTTGTTATTGCGTGTCTCAGGGCTTCATCTGTGGCTCCCTCTGTTGTTTCACCACCATGTAGATGTGCAATCGGGATTTTTGCCAAGTAAGCAGCGGTGGCGGCGGCAAAAGTTTCAAATCTATCTCCCAAAACAACTACCCAATTTGGTTTAAGTCGTTGATAGCTATCAGCGAACCCTACTAATGCAAGGCCAGTGGACTTGGTTATGCCAACAGGCGTATCACTTGAAAGAAGTATCTCGACTTTATCGCTAATCTTAAAACCATCTTTCTCAATTTCTTTGTATGTTAATCCAAATTCAGGTGACAGATGCATACCTGTTACTACAATTTGAAGTTGAAAAAATTCATGCTTTTTGAGTAATTTTAATAGAGGTAAAAACAAGCCATACTCAGCTCTTGTACCAGTTATAACACAAACTTTTATTTTATTTTCATCGTTCATTTAGTTTTCCTTTTTTATAATTCGATAAGTTCATCCAATTCAAAATTTCGTTTAGCTTTTTTCCCAATCACATTATCCCACTTCATTGGGCTTATACCATTTCCCGGTCGTTTAGTCGTTAAATTACGTTCTGTAAAAACATCATCTTTCTTGATGGCCATAGAAGCAACAATACTTTTACGAGCAATTTCTCTGTTCTTAAATTCAGATACTGAAGGAGTTTTGTCTCCTGCCCCACTAATGGCTTTTTCAATATTTCGAATACCCTTAACCATACCTACCAATTCTTTAGGCTCTAACGAAGCTCTATGGTCTGGCCCCTCCATAGTCTTGGACAAAGTAAAATGCTTCTCTATTAGGGTCGCTCCCAATGCCACAGCAGCTATAGCTACTTCAATTCCAAGTGTATGGTCTGAATATCCAACTTTGGTACCAGTTTTTTTAGCAATAGACTCCATTGCTTTTAGGTTTACATCTTCAAATGGGGTAGGGTATTCGGTATTACAGTGAAGAATTATAATGTTATCTTTGCTGACACCTTCTTTTAAAACAACCTTCAGAGCTGCTCTTAATTCTACCATAGTGGACATACCAGTTGATATTACCAACTGTTCAAAAGACTGAGCCATTTTGCGCAAATATGGCAAATTCGTGATTTCTCCTGATGGTATTTTTCCTAATTTAATCCCAATACTTTTTAGAAAATCTATACTATCAAGGTCAAAAGGAGTAGAAAGGAATTTGATATTTTTTATTTTACAATAATCTATCAACTCAAAGTGGTGGTCTTCACTCAATTCCAATTTTCTAAGCATCGCCAATTGACTTTCTTGGCTTGCTGTGGTCTCCTTTTGATAATCAGCTTTTGACGCTGACTTACTTGCAATTTTTTCAGCTCTGAAAGTTTGAAATTTTACATAATCCGCACCTGCTTCGGCTGCTACATCTACTAATTTCTTAGCCAACTCTAAACTGCCATTGTGATTTACACCTGCTTCAGCTATAATAATAGTATGGTTATACATTTTTTATGATGTCTTAGTTAAATTCTCTTGGCAGGGCTTCCGACATACACCCCCTCAGTATCAATTGATTTTAAAATGGTAGAACCCGCACCAATAACTACATTATCACAAATAGATATGCCCTGAGCAATAACTGTTTGACTTCCTATAAAGACATGATTACCTATTTGACAATTACCATTTATAATTGCACCTGTTGAAACATGGGTATGATTACCAATTTTAACATCGTGTTCAACAATCGCATTAGTGTTGATAATACTATTATCACCTATTTGGCTATCTACATTTACCACTGCTTGGTGCATAACAATACTACCTTTTCCGATAATACTATATTTGGAAACAATTGCATATTTAGAAATAACTGTTGCTAGGGGAGCTTTGTGTTGTTTTAAGTGTGTGTAAAGTTTAGTTCGTAAGGCACTACTTTTAATTTGTCCGACTGTTATTAAAAATAAGCAGTCTTTTTTGACCCATCCCTCTATGTCTTCATCTGTACCTATTATAGTACAATTTAACATTTTTTGCCCAATTTTCTCAAACGTATCTAAAACACCTATTACATTGTACTGACCAGTGCTTGTAATGACATCTAAACAGGCTTTGCAATGCCCTCCTCCTCCTATTAAAATAAGGTTCTGCATCTTTTTAAGAAGGACGAAAACTACTTGGTAGGTTTACCACTCTTTTTTCCAAATATTCTGCGTTTGTTAATGTGCTTTTTTGACAATTCTTAAAGGCAGGAAGCTTATCCATTAGAGTCCAAATCGGTCGAGTCATTACTTTACGCTCATTTGAAAATTTTAGAAAAGCATTTTTGCTTTCCGAGTTTTCAAAAATGATCGAATTAAGCCAAAAATTAGCGGTTGTCCCTTCTAACTCCCAAACGAAAGTTTCAGGACGTGTTTCAAAAAAGAGGCGATAGCTCTGTGCTAAGTCACGCTTATTTGCCAAAAAAGTTGTTAATTGTTCTAATTGAGCAACTGCTAATGCGGCGTTCAGGTTAGGCATCCGATAATTATAGCCTACTTCATCGTGATAGAATTCCCAAGCATGCGGTACTTTAGCTGTCGTTGACAAATGCTTAGCTTTTTTTGCAAAATCCTCATCATTTGTAATAATGGCGCCACCTCCCCCAGAAGTAACAGTTTTATTACCATTAAAACTGAACGTGGCAGCCAAACCAAAATTACCTGTATGGTCTTTCCCAACATAAGAGCCTAAACTTTCAGCACAATCTTCTATTAATACGATTCCGAACTCAGAACAAATTTGCTTGATTTCAGCTATCCTGCAAGGAAAGCCGAATGTGTGCATGGGCAGGCATGCCTTAATTTTTCTTTTTGTAATTTTATTAATACACCCCCCTTCACGATCTCTTTCAGTTTGATTTTCTAGAAATTCCTTTAAAAAGGCTGGAGACATACCCATTGTGTCTTTATCAACATCAACAAAAACAGGGATGCCGCCGGCATGTTTTATAGCGTTAGCTGTCGCTACAAAAGTCAAAGGCTGAGTAATAACTTCATCATGATTTGTTACTCCTGCGACTACTAATGCTAAATGTAATGCAACTGTCCCATTGGTAGTTGCAATAGCATATTTAGCTTTGGTAATTTCGCACATCATTTGTTCAAATCTATTCACATAAGCTCCAACTGACGAAACAAACGTAGAATCAATGGCGTCAATAAGATACTTTTTTTCATTACCACAAAATCGTGGTTCATGCAATCCAATAAAATTCTCATGTTCTGAGAATTTATCTCTTATGAATGAAGTAATTGAACTATACATTATATATGTCAGCTTTGTACTGTTTGAGATTTTCTTTATTTGAAAACCATTCAATTGTTTCTCGTAAGCCTTCATCTAAGGTGTAAGAAGGTTTCCATTCGGAGTATCTTAGAAGTTTAGAATTGTCACCAAACAATCTATAAACTTCTGATTTTGTTGGCCTTAACCTGTTTGTATCTGCTTGGATGGTGGCTCTGGGATTGATAATATTGATAATTTTCTCGGCTAAGTCTCCAACTGAGATTTCAGAGTTGGTCGCAATATTACAATCTTCACCTATTAAATCTTGACATTTAGCAATTGATATAAACCCCTTAGCTGTATCTTTAACAAACAGTAAATCTCTAGTAGGAATTAAATCTCCTAAGTAAATTTTTTCTTTTCCGTTTAATAATTGGGTTATAATTGTTGGAATGACAGCTCTCGCAGATTGTCTTGGGCCATAAGTATTGAAAGGGCGTACAATCGTGACTGGTAGGTCAAAACTTCTATAAAAGGATTCGGCTAGGCAATCTGCACCGATTTTAGATGCAGAATAAGGCGACTGTGGTTGGCGCGGGTGTTTTTCATCAATAGGTACGTACTGAGCAGTACCATATACTTCAGATGTGGAAGTTACCAAGATTCTTTCAATATCTAAATCTCGTGCAGCTTGTAATACATTAAGCGTGCCTTTTATATTTGTATCAACATAGGAATCAGGCGAATGGTAGCTGAAAGGAATAGCAATTAAGGCTGCTAAATGATAAACTTGATTACACCCTTTCATTGCGGTTTTGACACCATTAGGGTCTCGTATATCCCCAGTAAAAACTTCAATACTATCTAAGATATTCTTGGGTAAGGAATCTAGCCAGCCCCAAGTATTAAATGAGTTATAATAACAAAATGCTTTTACACTATACCCTTGAAATACCAACTCCTCCAAAAGATGGGAGCCAATAAAGCCATCTGCACCTGTTAATAATATTTTTTTATTTTGCATTCTATTTTGATTTTAAAGTTTAAAATAAATATTATTTCGGGTTAACATATTTTTTGCTAATTAACATAGTAATTGAATGATTTAAACTTTCCATATAGATTACAACTTTATGTTTCCCCTGCTCCTCCACCACTCTTCCTTCGTAGCCGGCCAAGGGCCCAGAGACGATTTTAACGGGTGTTCCTTTTTCCCACTTGCCTTCGATCACCTCAAGGTCTTCCCATTCGCCATTAAAGCGGCGAAGAATTTCAATTTCCTGTTCAGGGATGGCGTTTAAGTTGCCATGATTATGTAGGAATCCAATCACCCCTTCTTGCTTGAAAACTGTTGCATACTCATCTTTGACAATTTTCACAAAAAGGTAATTGGGGATGAGTGGCAGGGTGGTGCGTTTGATTACTTTTTCGTATCGCTTAACTTTTTCGTAAAGCGGGAGATAGGTTTCAATGCTTGCCTGTTGTAGATTTTCTGCGGCTTTTTTTTCCCATTTAAATCGGGTGCGGACTGCAAACCACTTCGGGATGTCTTTGTCAACTGCCGCTACACCTTTTGCCATATGAGCAGCGGTTTAACGTCGTCTTCGGCAAAGGGATTTGTTTGAAACTCGGTTGGGCTATAAACCAAATAGCGGATTTTACGGTTAATCGCTTTTTCGGTTTTGGTAATTAGCTCAACCAGATAGTTTACATCCACCGCGCCTACAAAAATCAGGTCTATAACTTTGCTTTCAAGCCCGCGAACCAATCGCCCACTTAGGTAAACCTGCTCAAGATCTCCAAGGCGATCAATGACTTGTTCTACCACTTGGTCTATGCCCGTATGTTTCAGAAGCAAGTTATGAATGTCATTGAACAGTGGGTGGCGCTCGTTGGCACGGTAGAACTTCTTATTTCCTTTGGTTGCCGCTGTTAGTAATTCTGCTTGTTCTAACCGATTGAGTTCTACTCGAATGGCGTTACTGGACTCCCCAAATTCTTGTTCTAAACCCCGAAGGTGTGCCTCGACATGCTTATTGAGAAAAAGTTTGAGCAATAACTTGATTCTCGTTTTTGAGGAGATTAATACGTCCATCATGCCAAATGGCTCCGTTTTTTACGGCTTCGCCGTTAACAAGTAGGAAAATCACTTGCTCGGAGGAGGATCAGGGCATCTGTGGATAAACAGTGGAGTAGCCCATTTTATATTTAAGATTGAGTATATAATTTACTCAATTATTGGATGACGTATATTAAAGAAAAGTTAAATCTGTGCTATGATTTTCAAGACAAAACTTGATTTATTCGTCCATTCAACTGTTTTTGCCAACGCCACGCATCTTGGAGTGCCTCTTCTAATGACCGCTTCGCCGTCCAGCCAAGAGCAGATTGCGCTTTTTCAACGGAGGCATAAGTGGCTTCCACATCACCCGCACGACGATCCCCAAGAGCATATTGTAACGAGGCATCCACCTTTTTTTGGAACGTTTCCAAGACTTCTAAGACCGAACTTCCTTTGCCCGTCCCCACGTTAATCGTTTCATAAAAAGGCGCAGGTGTTTTATCCAGAAAGGCTAAGGCTTTAACATGTGCTTCTGCCAAATCCATTACGTGAATATAGTCTCTGATACAAGTGCCATCGGGCGTATTGTAATCAGTGCCAAAAACGGTAACGGGAGGTCGAATACCTGCAGCACTCTGGGTAACAAAAGGAACAAGGTTGGCAGGTACGCCAATGGGGAGTTCTCCAATTTCAGCGGATTTATGTGCCCCTATTGGGTTAAAATACCGCAAAGCAATTGTTTTTAACGTTGCTCCGGAGGTGACCACATCGCGGAGAATGTCCTCGCAAATGGCTTTGGTGTTGCCATAAGGAGACGCTGCAGATTTTCTTGGGGTGTCTTCTGTCACCGGAACCACATCCGGCTGTCCATATACCGTACAAGAAGACGAAAAAACCAGCTTGGTGGCACCTGTTTGCTCCATCGCCTTCAACAAGGTGATGAGAGAGCCTATGTTGTTTTCATAGTACTTAAGTGGTTGTGCTACGGATTCGCCAACCGCTTTAAATGCTGCAAAATGAATCACACCCGCAATAGATTCTTTTTTAAGGATGTGTTTCATTAGCTGTAAGTCATTGCAATCTCCTTCATAGCACATAGGGGCTTTTCCCAGAATACGTGTCAATCCTTGCAAAACACTTCGATCTGCATTGGAAAAGTTGTCCACGATAATGGGTCGCCAACCTGCTTCCACTAAGGCAACACAAGTGTGGGAACCGATAAAACCAGCACCGCCGGTCACCAGAATGTTCATAAAAAAGCCTGAGATGCTTAAAGAACGAGTGCTCATATAATTGCACATTTAAATTACCTCTTTTAAAAAGAAGGTTATATTAAGATTTTGCATAAATGTACTGAATCCCCTTTTGTTTGATCTTGGTGGCAAAGCTATGAATGGTGTGTTATATGAATTGTAAATTGTCGCAGGCCATCGTATTTTTTAGTTTTCCCTGAACATCAAACACCATGTCGCAATTTCAATACACCCTAAGCCGTCCCCAAAAGCTTTATGTGGTTTGTGCTGCTGTTTTTTTGACTGCTCTCATTGTTGCCGAGGCAACCTCCGGAAAGTTTTTTACTGCTTTTCATTTACCATTTCAGATTTCGATTTTAGGCCAAACCTTTGATCGTGTTACCATGACGGCAGGCGTTTTGGCATTTCCTGTCACGTTTATCATGACCGACATCATTAACGAGTATTTTGGCCGCAAGGGCATTCGGTTTGTGACATTGGTGGGAATGGGCATGATTGTTTTTGAGTTCATTCTACTCTCCATGGCGATAAGTATGCCCACAGATCCCATTTCGCCCGCAAAGGCTGATCAGTTTAATGCCGTCTTTGGAATGGCAGGACGGGTTATTTTGGGAAGTTTAACCGCTTATTTGATTGGTCAGTTGGTGGATATTAGCCTATTTTTTTGGCTGCGCCGCTTGACGGATGGGAAGCACTTGTGGCTAAGGGCCACGGGTTCCACCTTTGGATCACAATTTTTTGATACCTTTATTGTACTCACCATTGCCTTTGCAGGACAATCGGGTTTCACCTTTCAAACCATTCTTGCCATTACCTTGTTTAATTATGGCTATAAATTTATCATCGCGATCTTCATCACCCCTATAATTTATTTGGTGCATTGGGTGATAGACCAATATTTGGGACGGGAGGCCGCACATGATTTGGTAGAACAAGCCGAGCACGAAGGCGCTATGGGGTGATTTTGCAGACTTGTAAACCAGATAAAGGTTTGAGTGCGTATTTTGTGGTATATTTGCCAAATATTTTCCTTTATTCCACACCTTATGAAACGCATTCTTATTCTTTTTGCACTCCTCTCCGGGGGGAATCTTTTGGCTCAAGCCCAGCCATTCACCTATCAATATATTAATCACCAAATGCCCGTCATTCAAAATGGTGCGCTCGCTACTGGAGACATGAATAATGATGGACGAATGGACTATGTGGCCACTGGATTTTGGTCTAATATTCCTGACGGGACTATTTTTCGGAATCAGGGTGTTCAGGTGACGGTGGACTTATCCGGCGTAACGATTACGCAATTGTTGCAAGACGTGCGCCCCGGTTCCGATATGCCCAAAATTGTTTTTGGTACCCTTGCGCTGGGTGATATAGACAATGATGGTGATTTGGACTTTGCGGCGACTGGGGCTACCAATACACAAGCACCTTATACCACAACTGCTGGGGTTTTCACCAATCTTCTGGCGTCTGGTATTCGGAAACTGGGGACTTTTATTGACCCACTTTACAGCGGCGACCTTGCTTTTGGGGATTTTGACAACGACGGCAGGTTGGACTTGGCGCAATGTGGCGCCTCGGCAGAAGGGGTTTTTAACACGAAAATTTTCCGGAATGACTGGCCTACATTTCCGACGGGTACACCAACCTTCAAAGATATTGGTGCGGGTTTAGAGGGCGTTGCATTTTGCGATTTGTCGTGGAACGATTTTGATAACGATGGTGACTTAGACCTAACCGTTTCCGGTGCAACCGCAACATCTTCCCATACCAAAATCTACAAAAATACCGATGGCCGGTTTGCGGATACTGGAATTATCTTAGCACCTATGGTTTTCGCTTCATTAGACTGGGGCGACTTTGACAATGACGGCGACGACGACTTGGTGCTTTCAGGCGGAAAATACGGTCCGGGTTTACTTTCTGGGGCAACCAAATTGTACAGGAACGACGGCGGGGTATTCTCCGAAATGGCAGTTGGCTTTCCGGGTGCTTTTTCTGGAAAAACAGTTTGGACGGACTATGACAATGATGGTGATTTGGACGTATTGATTATCGGTGGAGAGACTGCGATTACCAATCCACGTGCCCGTGTAATGGAGAACTTGGGTGGCGGAAGTTTTCGGCCTGCTATCAATTTGATTGGTGCCATGTTAACCGCCGTTGGTATAGGAGACCTTGACGGCGACGCGGACACCGATGTTATGATCCAAGGCTATAATGGTACGGTAAATACGGCATCATATTTCCGCAACGATACGCCCAATCTGAACTTACTCCCGACAGCACCAAAAAACCTTAAATCCCAAGTAAGTGGTAACTCGGTCACGCTCTCTTGGGATGCTTCTTTAGACCTACGCACGTCCGAAAAAGGACTTACCTATAATGCGCGTATTGGGACGAATGCGGGTGGACAGCAAATTCTTTCGCCGATGGCCAACCTAAATACAGGACTTCGTCGCTTAACCGCTCCCGGAAATGCAGGACATCGCCGAAGCCTAACCATAAAAGGGCTAAAAAATGGTACGTATTTTTGGAGCGTACAAGCATTGGATAGTGGCTTGGCCGGCTCTGCTTTTGCGGATGAAACCACATTTACGATTACAGGCGCCCAAAATGAAGGCTCGGTTGATGTCGAGGAAGAGGCATTACCAAATGATCCGTTTCGGATTGCAGCCACTTATCCAAACCCCTTTGACCAGTTTACACATATTGAAGTAGATCTACCAACTACGGGAAAAGTGCAGGTACGGGTATTGGATCTTTTGGGTAAGCAGGTCAAATTGCTATCAGATAGTCTTGTGACGGGTGGACGCCTTCAACTTTCATGGGATGCGACCGACGCCAATGGGCGACGTTTGCCCGCCGGTATGTATCTGATTGAAGCCCGCCAAGGCAACCAACGAACAGTCCAAAAAGTAGTCGTTCGTTAGCACTCAAATTATGAAAGTGTTGTAATGACAGGTGCGCTTTAAAAATTAAGGGTGGGTTTTAGTCTGGATTAAGAATCGAAAGCCCAATATCATAATCGAATTGCTCGTTATCACTCCCTTTAACCGTCTATAATATAAATACAATCCACGATGCGCGAAGATCGTAGTGAAATGCCCTCGACAGGCTGGCAAATTTTTTCGGGACTGCTCTTGGTACTCTTCATCGGGGCATTGTCTTTTTTGGCGTGGCGTTACCTTCCCGGTTTTCTGGGTAAAGGGAAAACGGAGGTAGTAACACCAAAGCCTACAGAACCCGTCGCCACCATGTCACCAAATGCCACCCTGATCCAGATGAACGGCTCTAATACCTTAGCGGCACGTTTGGCGCCGGAGTTGGCACGCTCATTCTTAAAGCAACAAGGGGCAACAAATGTGGTTGAGATTCGGAACGACCAAGAATTGAGGTTGCAGGGGAATATCAATGGCGAAACCGTTGTACTGGCGGTAAAACCAACCGGAAGTCATCAGGGCTTTGTAGATGCGCAAAATAAGCGGGCGGATGTGGTAATGGCCTCACGCCCTATTGCAGACAATGAGGCTACAGACCTAAAAAATGCCGGATTGGGCGATCTGCGTGGCAACAGGATCGAGCAAGTCGTGGCGATGGATGGGGTAGCCGTCATCGTAAACAGCAATACCCGTATTAAAGAACTGAGCAAAGCACAAGTGGCCGGGATTTTTAACGGCGAGATTACCAACTGGTCTGAAGTGGGCTATCCGGCAGGGAATATCAACCTGTATGCCCGTGATGCAGGCGCTACCGTAGATTTGTTTAAGAGTGAGATTTATGGCTCGGAAAATGCCACAACCACCGGAAATGCACGCACTTTCCGCGATAACGAAGAGCTTATACAATCGGTAGCGCAAGATGAAAACGGCATTGGATTTACCAGTTGGGCCGCTACCAAAGGCCATACGGAAGTAAAAAGTGTAGCTCTTTATTCTGACAATACCCAGCCCGTTATGCCGACGCCCTCGACCATCGCAACCGAGGATTATCAACTTTCGCGCCGCCTATACCTCTATACGCCTCGGTCTTCTGATGCCAAAAAACAAACTCTGATAGATCGGTTCATGAACTACATCCAGACCTCAAAAGGCCAAGAAGCTGTTCAGCGTGCTGGATTTGTTCCGTTAGATCCACAAGGTGTAAATAATTTTACCACCATAATTTCGGATAAATATCGGCAGGCGGTTCGCGGTGGGGTACGAACCAATGTGGTTTTGCGTTTTAAGACGGGTAGCAGCGAGTTAGATAGCAAGGCTCAACGCGACTTGGAGCGCCTAAAATCTGATCCGCGCTATGTTGGAAAGCAATTTCTTCTGATCGGGTTTACCGATAATGTGGGTAGCGAGCCGGCCAATGTAGCGTTATCGCTTAAACGTGCGCAATCTGTACAAACGCTGATGCAGCAAAACGGGCTTACCGTCTCCTCGGTGGCGGGTCTGGGTTCCAGCGACCCTGTGCGGGAAAATTCCAATGAACTTTATCGCGCCATGAACCGAAGAGTGGACGTTTGGTATCGTTAGGAACGCATGGAAGACGAAATAACACCAGAAGTTTTGCTAAACGCTTATGCGCAAGGCATTTTCCCGATGGCCATCCCTGAAGAAGACGACCAGATTTACTGGTTTTCCCCCGATCCTCGCGCCATTATTCCTTTGGATCACAACTTTCATATTCCCAAAACCTTGAAAAAAACCGTAGATCGGGGCACGTTTAACGTTTTTTTTGGTCGCGATTTTGAAGCCGTTATGCGTGGTTGTGCGGATAGGGACAATACGTGGATTTCCGAGAAGATCATTGATCTCTATGTCCAGTTGCATGCTCTAGGTTTTGCACATAGCGTAGAATGTTGGCAAAATGGCGTCTTGGTAGGGGGGCTGTATGGCGTGTCGTTGGGAGGGGCATTTTTTGGTGAGTCTATGTTTTCGCGGGTTAATGATGCCTCTAAAGTAGCGCTCGTACATTTGGTCTCCCATTTGCGCCATCAAGGATTTGTGTTGTTGGATACACAATTCACGACCCCGCATTTAGAGCGGTTTGGTGCGTATGAGATCCCCCGTATTCAATATTTACAACGTCTCCAAAAAGCTACTTCGCTACCGGTTGTGTGGGATTCCAATCGCCCAGCCCCAAGCGGATTTATTCGGTAACGAAATAGCGTTTAGAAGTGCGAATAGTTAGATCACGATAATACCATATTATTCGCCACTCATCCCAAAATAGACCCGTTTGTCCCTTTTGGTTGGTAAACCGGAAAAAAAAGTTGGTATTTTAGGACAAGTACACAACGGGGGATTCATCCCAACCATTGCCCCCATATATAGCGATTCTTTTTGACATCGCACTTTTGAGAAAGGAGTTGTGTGCAAAACTTCCCACAATTAGGATGCGGCTTTTCCACACCGCATCCTTTTTTTATTCGTTTACGCGGCCACGACCTATAGAGCGTTGTTCTGTATGCTCCTCATCATTTGTCATCAAAGGCGTACTCGTCACACGGGCTTCGAGCATTTCGATCCGCTTGCGCAAATCGGTATTTGCCTCTTTTAGATTTTTGAGATTAGCTTGTGCTTCAGTCAAGGCTTCGCGTGCAGCAACCAATTCCTTTTCTGGCTTATAGCGCCGAACATCTATGTACTTGCTAAACATCCCTCCGATAACGGAAGAGGTAGCAATGAACGCAACGACAGCACCAAGGAGATAATAAACTTCCATAATACAAAAGGTTAATCAGATAGTTTGCCCATACGATAGGGCCAAGTAACTCATAAAGCCGGAGCCAGTACGTAATGCCTCTTCGTCTATGGTAAATCGCGGGTGGTGGAGACCATACGTACTTTCACAAGCGGGATTACCCGTACCCAGCCGATAAAATACGCCGGGTAACTTTTGCAGGTAAAATGCAAAATCTTCGGCGGCAAACCAACGATCGAGGTCAATTGTTTTTTCGGGGCCAACGTAGCTATGTGCCGCATTGCGGACAAAATCGGTGGTGGCAGGATCGTTGTAAAGGCATGGGTATCCAAGCACAACATCTATCTCGCAGGTCGCACCAAAGGCTTCGGCGGTGTGGATTGCAACGCGGCGGATCAAATCGTGGGCGCGAAAACGCCACTTTTCATCCATTGCTCTAAGGGTTCCCTCTATCCGTACCGATTCTGGGATAACGTTTGTCGCACCGTCAGCGATGAACCTTCCAAAAGACAAAACGCTCGGCGAGTCTGGTGGGCAGTTTCGGCTGATCACGCTTTGCAGGGCCACCACAATATGGCTGGCCACCAACACCGGATCTGCTTCGAGTAGATGGGGTGCAGCACCATGCCCGCCTTGGCCGCGAACGGTCAAGTAAATCTCTTCGGTAGAAGCCATGTACATGCCACTCCGTACACCAATGGTTCCAGTGGGCAGTTCTGGTGCTACGTGTTGCCCCAAAATATGTTGAGGGGCGCTTCCGGTAGCTCGGTTTTGCAAGGCGCCTTCCTCAATCATCACTTTTGCACCACCGGGAAGTTTTTCCTCGCTCGGCTGAAACAAAAACCGCACCGTTCCATGCAGGTGATCTTGGAGAGCGTGTAGAATTTTGATGGTGGTGATGAGGCTTGCCGTATGTGCATCGTGCCCACAGGCGTGCATTTTTCCCGTATAGGTAGAAGCAAAAGGCAACTGGTTTTGTTCTAAAATCGGGAGTGCATCCATATCTGCCCGAAGCGCTAACGTTGGCCCTGAGTGTTTGCCGATCAAAGTGACAAGGATGCCTGTTTTTGCAACATTTGGCTCGATCGTCACCTGCATTCCAGTTAGTTTGGCCTGAATAAAGGCAGCGGTTTCGTATTCTTCAAAAGCCAATTCGGGGTGAGCGTGTAGGTATCTCCGGTTTTGAACGGTTTCTTCAAAAAACTGGTCGGCTAAGGCTTTGGTGGTATCAATCATGACAAAATGGCTTGGTTAAGGGACATATTTTTCGCCGCCGTCAGGAAATAGGTTCCCGTTTGTTCAATTTCTGTTAGGGTGGTAGGTCGTCCCAAACTTATTCGTATGGTTTCGAGGGCGGCCGTTCGGTCTAAGCCCATCGCTGTCAGGACATGGCTTGGCTTGGTTTGAGCGGTAGCGCAGGCACTTCCAGTAGAAAAGGCTACTTGACGCACTTGCTTGACCCACTCGGAAGCGAGAATACCGGCCACACGCAAACTAAGGGTATTGGGCAGACGTTCAATACCATATCCAAGAATGGTTACTTCGGGTAAACGTTCTAACAAACGGTTTTGGAGCAAATCCCGCAATTTTTGTATTCGAGGTATCTCGTTTGGTATGTTAGACTGCGCAAGTGATGCTGCTTTCCCCAACGCAACGATACCGGAAACATTGAGCGTCCCACCTCGCAGACCCCGCTCTTGACCACCACCCACAATCAATGGCGCAATGGTTACGCGGGGATTACGCCGCCGCACATAGAGGGCACCAATGCCTTTGGGGGCATAAAGTTTGTGCCCAGAAAATGCGAGTAAGTCTGCATGTTGTGCCGACACAGGTATTTTACCAACGGCTTGGGTGGCATCGGAGAAGAAAAGCGTGCCGTTGGTATGCGCAATCTTGTACAAGGCTGGGATGTCTTGCACCACACCTGTTTCGTTGTTCGCCCACATCACCGAGGCCAAAACGGTATCTTTCCTTAAGGCTCGTTCAAAGACCTCTGGCGTCACCAAGCCATTATGATCCGCCGGCAAATACGTCACATCCCAGCCTTGCAAGGCCAACTGTGCATGGGCTTCCAAAACGGCCTTGTGCTCGGTCTGGATGGTGAGCAAGTGGCGTCCCTTTTGCTGATAGGCCATCGCAACCCCTTTTATCGCCATATTAACCGACTCGGTGGCGCCAGACGTGAACACGACTTCATCCGGCGCTGCATTTAGCAAATCGGCCACTTGTATTCGGGCTAATTTTACGGCTTCAGCCGCCGCCCATCCATATGCGTGGAGGCTGCTACTCGCATTTCCAAAATGCACTTGGAAGTAGGGCAGCATGGCTTCTAAGACGGCATCTTCTACAGGCGTTGTTGCGTTATAATCCAAATAGATCATAAAGGATGGGATTGTGCTTCCAAAAATCCATTATTTGCGCAAGGGACATTTTTGGATAAGATGGATTGGTAAAAGGAATTTTGCCATAAACAAAAGGTATGGGTGTTCTGATAGCCGTGTTGAACCGCTCTAACTGAATATAAGCCAAACAAGGTAAGATCAACAGGTTTTAAGTGGTGTGCAAAAAAACAAAAAAGCCCCGATTGGGGCTTGTGGTTGGTTATTTCTCCGATGGTAAATTAAACAGAATTTGGATGGTTGTTTGCTGCGACGTAGGCTTCCCGCCTACCAATCCCACTTCCCATTTGGGCATAAGGTTCACCAGCCGAATAGCTTCTTGGTCGCATCCGCCGCCAATCCCGCTCACTACTTCGGGCATTTGCACCTTTCCAGATTCGTCTATGGTAAAGCGAATAAAAACAGCACCTTCTATCTTTTTCGCTAAAGCTTCTTCGGGATATTTAAGTTGGCTATTAATAAACGACAACATGGCCGCTTGTCCGCCGGAAAATTGGGGCAATTTATTGGCTGGATCGGTCGGTTTTGGGGAACGAGTCCGTACATCAACTTCATCCGCTTCCTTGCTTTCCGCAGGAGTTGGCTGTTTAGGCTTGCCTTCCTCTGGTGGTTTGGGTGCGTCTCGAACCACGGTATCGTCTTCTCCAGCGTTTTGGGGTGAGACCGGCTTATTTGTTTCCGTCTTTGGTTCTTGACGTACATTTTCTGTTGTGTCTTTCGGTGCGGCAATCGGTGCTGGTTTTAGCTCCGTCAGTGCTTTCCCCAAACGTTGTGCTTGCATTCCATAGGGCGAGGTGGCGTATTGGACTGCCAAGTTTTGGTAAAGTGCTTCTAAGGTAAGCGGATCGGGAATAGGTTTTTTTGCCGTATTGGGCTTTGTTTGTGCAGCCGAATCTGGTGGTATAGGTTCTTCCTTCTTCAGTTCAATGGGCCAAGTTGCATAAAGGTCTATTTTTTCTCGGCTTGCCCACTCCGTATAAATTTGTCCGGCGGCCAGTAGCGCCTTGGGCGTTACGGGTGTTTTGGGATACTGCTGAACCAAGGCCAACAAATCCGAAATGGCCACCTTATGAGAACCCTTCTCCCAAGAGTTATAAGCCTTCTGATATGCTTTTTCTGCAATGGCCAAGGTGTCGGTTGCGGAATAATCGGCTACGGGAAGCCGCAAACGTTCTCGGGCACGCACGGCAAAATCAGATTCTGGATATTCATCCACAATAAAGCGGTACAACCTAACCGCCGAGGTGGTGTCTTTGAGCGCCTGTTGAACTTCCGCAAGGGCAAAATAGGCCCGCTGAGCGACGAGTGAGGATCGGTCTTCGTCTATAACCTTCCGATACCACACGGCGGCGGAGTCCGGTAGGTTAATGGATAAAAATAGGATATTTCCTACGTCGTAACGCATTTGAGCACGTTCCTCTAAGAGCTTTTTGCGGGCTTCTGCGGTACGTGGGACGGCGGAGGTGTCTATCTGTACTTCACCTTTTTGGGCAGATGCCAAAAGTCTTGCTTTCTCGGCAGCGCGCAAACTGTCTTGTTTGGCGCCGGAGGCATCTGCTATATTTCCGATGGCCGCTTTTCTTCGCCAATTAGGTGCTAATGGCCGATCTCCCCAGCGTTGTTTAAAGTTGTTTTTGCCTTCTTGCACCCGCACGGGGTCTAAGTGCCCCAAAAAGCCCCCCGGCTGCGATTCTCCGGGCCGCCCAAAGGAGGTGTTATTGGTGCGTTGCTGCTGGCTGGTGGTAAATTGGGACTCGGCACGCCGGCGCTCTGCCTCTGCCTGAAGCGCGGCCTGTTCTTTCTGTTTTCGAACCCGAACAACGGCCAACAACGAATCGAAGGATTTCCGATTGAGTTGAGAGACCCACATCAAAGAGTCAATTTCTATGGAGCGTGTAGCCGATTTATTGAAGCTCTTGTAGGTCGCAGCTTGTCGGGCGGCGTCGGTGATGGCCTTTGGTAACCGGAGACGTGCTTCCTCTCCAATCCCTGTGCGTAGGCTGGTAGCGGCTGTGTCAAAATGGGCACCAGCACGGCGGTAATTCCGGAGTTGATCTCGGTACATACTGGCCATCGCATAGTGAATTTTGCCTTTTACGTTATTGGCATTTCGGCTTGGGTTGTACAACAAATCGTCGAAGAGCAGGTAGGCTTCGCGGGTTTGCCCCATTTTTGCCATGATCCGTCCTTGTAACAACAGGATTTCCGCGCGTTCTTTGATGAATTTATCGTCGCGAACTAACTTCCGTATCACGGCCATACCTAAATCTGGACGGATATTTAGGCCCGCAACCTCTGCTTCCGAGATTTGTGCAGCGTAGATCAATTCATAGGAAGGCCGATATTGGGGCACTTTTCGATAGGCAGAAGCCGCTTTAGCCCATGCTTGTTGGGTCTCATACACTTGGCCCAACAGATACATGGCTTTGGCGGAAAGTTCTCTTTCGGTAGAGCGTGCTAATCCCTTTTCCAGTGCTTCGGAGGCATTGTTCCAGTCTTTTTGACGGACAAATAGCTCGCCCATAGCCAACTGCATATAGGCTCCCCACTTAGGTTTGAGGTCTTTTATCTGCAAAGACTCCTTTAGCAACTCCAAAGCGCGGTCATAAGACTTGGCGCTAATCAAGGTGCGTGCCAACCAAAAACGTGCCTCATCACGGAGTGGCGTATTTGGCGTTTGGATCACCTCATTAAACTTCTGTTCCGCGCCTAAGTATTCACCCTGATAAAAATAGGATTTCCCGATGAGCAAAATAGCATCATCGGCCCACTTAGAACGGGGGTAAGTACGCAAAAGGTCTGCACTTTTTTTGATAACCTTCTCAAAGTTGCCGCCACTCGGCCCTTCTGCACCAATAAATAGGCGCATGTACTCGTCGCGATTTACGATGTCGTTTGAGCGCTCCATATTTTTAAGCCCTTCCCGAAAGGCTTCTTGTGCATTGTAGAAGCGGTTGTAATAGGCAGTGAAGTCTTGGAAACGATTGCTCAAAAAGGCAGGTGGCTTACATCCAGCCCCAAAGCTCGCAAAAAGAAAAAGGATTAAAAACCAATAACGACGCATACAAATGGTGTTCATGGGTCAGGGTTTACAACAAACAAGGTGGTTGCCGTTCAACAAAGGGATGGAAGCTAAATATAAGACGAGTAGCTGTTGGGCGTATGGCGTCTGTGTATTATTCTGAAAGGATTTTTGTCTTTTACGCAGGATCAGTCCTGTGGGTTCCGAGGTTTGACCTTGCTGCTATCCGTTCGAGAAGATCAAGTAGTGCTAACAAATAGGCTTGGAAAAAGTAAAATCTCGCCTTAACGTTGTTCAGTTGTTGGTTCAAGGTTTGGCGTCCAGCATGGCGACAGTCCGATTAGTCCACAACTTACGTTAGCATTACGCGGCGGGGATGCAACTTTTTATCGGCTTTATCCCTCAAAAAAGTCCGTCTATCCGTGCAAAATCCCCATTCATCCAAAAGGATTTTGGTAAAAAAACGAAATGTATTATTTTAATACCACCATCACCTGCTTAAAACCTGAAAATACCCAACGGTATGCAGTACAAAGGAGACCTCCGGCGAGCATTCGCCTGCTTAAGACCTTGAACAGAACAATGACAGCCCTTGAAAAATACCCTTGTTTACAGGAACGCGAATTTTTAATATCCCTAATTAGCCAATCGGTTTATACGAATATGGCTTTAGAAGCGCAAGACGTCTCCCATAACCACATCACTTCCGCCGTCACATCGTTGGTCGAAAGCGCTCTCCAAGCGTTGGAGGTCTTCGCGGATTAGCTTTTTTAAGGGTTCCATATTTCCATCATCGGCTGCTCGCATGGCCGAAATGTAAAGCGGGCGATTAATCCCACGCCGATGCCCCAATAATACGGGGGCATATCCTTTTTTAAGCGCAACCAAATTGGTGAGCATCCGCGACATCCGCCCATTACCATTCATAAAGGGATGAATATAGATGAACTGATAATGTGTATAAGCCAATGTATCTACCAGATCGGCCTCGGTTTGAATAATCCCAATTTTAAAGTTCAGGTTATCCAAAAAGTGATACATCAGGTTTAACACATTTTTAGAAGTTGGCGGCGTAATATTCCCAAAAACGACTTGTACTTTTCGCCATTTACCAGCCCACTCGTAGAGGTGAGCAAAAGCTATTTGGTGTAATTTTAAGAGAAGCGAAATGGTGATTGGTTCTTCCAAATTATGCGCGGTATAGAGATACACTTCCGCACTCGCTATTCCTTTGGCTTCTTGTTCATTGATGGCCTCGGCATCTAAAAGCCCCAATAGATTATGATCTGGCAGTTGTGGGTAGAATGTTTCATCTTCCATAAGCGGTTGCGTTTGGATGAATCCCAATATACAACCGGCAATTCCTGAAAACATTTCCAAACGGAAAAAAAGAAGCAAGAATAAGTATTTTTTTTCCAACTCTTGGATAGATGTTTTGTATGTTAGACGCTTGCAGCCCAAAGAGTGCTGTCCATAAACTTAATGGGTCAAAACACTAAAAACATGCATTACGGAAAAATAACAGGCTGGGGCAAGTACGTTCCGGAGAAGGTCATGAGCAACGAAGACTTCGCGGCTTTTATAGACACCAGCGATGAATGGATCGTCCAGCGAACGGGCATACGACGACGACATGTAGCGGCGGAGACCGACCAATGCTCCACGATGGCTACCGAGGCCGGAAAACGAGCTTTGTCACTTGCAGGACTTGCGCCTACCGATTTAGACCTGATTATTGTGGCTACTTCCTCGCCGGATTACCTTACGCCGCCCGTTTCGAGTCAGGTACAAGCCCAATTAGGAGCACATAATGTGGGGGCATTTACAATGTCGGTAGCATGTCCGGGATTTGTATATGCACTGATTACCGCACATCAATTTATTGCTGCTGGTTCTATGCGCAATATTTTGGTGATTGGGGTGGAGTTGATTACGCGAATGTTGGACTGGGAAGACAGGAATACAGCGGTACTTTTTGGAGATGGGGCTGGGGCAGTGGTCTTACAGGCAAGCGATGAAGTGTGCGGCGTGCGCTCCTTTGTGATGGGTTCCGACGGCGAGGGCTATCAACATATTATCCATCCTTCTGGCGGAACGGCGTGTCCGCCCACTACCGAGACCTTGGCAAACCGGGAGGGGTACATCAAGATGAATGGTCGGGAGGTGTTTAAATTCGCCAGTCGAAAAATGCCTGAAGCCGTAGCAGCGGCTGTTCATAAAGCAGGAATGACATTAGATGATTTAGACCTATTGATTCCGCATCAGGCAAATGCGCGCATCATCGAGGCGGCAGCCCACATGGCAAAACTACCTTCAGAGAAGGTTTTTATGAACGTTCATGAATACGGGAACACCTCGGCGGCTTCTATACCCATCGCTTTTTGCGAGGCAATCGAGGCAGGGCGCATTCATCGAGGGGACAAGCTGTGCATGGTGGCATTTGGTGCAGGACTCACTTGGGCTTCGGCTGTGGTACAGATGGGTTCTGATGTAGCTGGCTTGCCGGAACGCTCGTGATTGAGTGGTGGGGAGAAATCCGGACAACTTGAAAAGATAATTTGTTTAATAACAATAATCTAAACTCAACAAATTACGTTTAGACGCAGTAGTTTTCTTAAACCGATCTAAGGTTCTTTAATATTCAAAAGAGCCTTAGGTAAAATCCAACGTTCCTACAGCCTCCAAAGTATCTAATCGGATAACACGCCCGGTTTGTGTGCGTTAAAACTTGGCATCTACCTCCGAGAACAAATCGCTTATCCGGTCTTGGAATGTCTCGGATTGGGATTCACTTCTAAACACCAACCAATGTCACCATTTTGCCGTGCATGGCAAGTAATTCCAGTTCGTCATACAAGCGACAAGGTATGCTATGGTAAGGGGTGTTCTTCATCGGAAATAGATTTGTCTGCCTCGTTTGGAGGACCTTCTCGGAAGATGGTAGAGGCGGTATTGGGATCATATCCGCGCCGGATTAAAAAGTCGAAGAGGCGTCTGCGCTGTTTTTGCACATCGGGTTCGCGCCTTAACTTCCGCCATTGCTTCTTGGCCAATTCGCGGGCTGTTTCTAAAGTTTCGTCTGGTTTCAAGACTTTTTGCAAGGCCATTTCTATAACCTCGCGTTGTATGCCTTTTTTTTGGAGGTCTATCCGAATTCTGGCCGCACCATGTTTTTTGGTTCGGAGGCGTTCTTCAGCAAATTGGCGGGCAAATTGGGCATCGTTCAAAAAGCCGCGTTCCTCCAACTGCGCCACAATCCGATCTACGGCATCCTCCGGAAATCCTTTGTCCAATATTTTCCTCCGTAGCCCAGCACTCGTTTGTGCCCGCATGTTCAACAATCGAAGGGCATAAGCACGGGCTGCCAGAAAGCCGTCTGCCGTTTGAAGGGTGGTGATCTCCGAACCCGTAAGGGTCTGGCCTTTCCGCAAACCATGTTGAAGAACGGTTTCTTTGTAGAGTCCAAACGCAAATTCGCCGTCTATGAAAACCGAGACGCGATCTTTGTTTTTTTGCTGTAAAACCAGACGGGTTATCTCGCCAGACATAGCTTTGATGATTCCTTTAGTGTTTAAGTCTTTATTGTACAAGATACGGGAATATTTTGATTTTCGCATCGCTCAACTTGGGCTTGGAATGTTAGAATGTTGGTCTTGAAGTGGTTTTTTATTGATAAATGACAAGTAGTTTTTAAATATACCTAAACAAGCATTTTTGATTTTGTTTTAAGATTATTATTGTGTAGGTAAACCATTAATCAAAAGAGATATTGAGATCGCTGCTATCTTATAACATGATGTATTGTTCAATAATGGCAGGGCAACCCTTAGGAAAATCCGCCGGATAGTTCAGCCACCGGACTTCGGCTACATTCAACCAACATGGATGGCTTTGGCAGCTATTGCTCGTCATGTAAAGAGGCCACTCCTACAGGACTTTGTGGTGTATTTGGTAACCGATTTCTATTAAGATATCACCCCTACGGGGCTTTACCGCTCATTTAAAAGTAGAACAAACCCTTGTAAAACGGGATTTACGCAATCCAGTGAGTTTTTGCATGACATTCTTGAGGCCGGGACTGGCTTTTGCAGGTTTCCAGTTGATTAACCCATAATGGACGTTCCTTTTTTGCGTTTACTGGTACAGGTGGAAGGTAATCTATTGCCATGGCGTCTATGGCGCAGCTGAAGTCCAATTGAGTCTTGTTATCAGCGTAACCGAAGCCAAGCCTACACATTCTCACAAATCCCAACCTCGCACGTTAACGCAAAGCGTGTCTCTGGTAAAAGTGGTTTTTACTTGTTCGAGAAAATGCGTACTTTTGGTCGTCCTTAACAACAAACCAAAAACACGATGAAGACCAAAATACTGTTGTTCTTGGGGTTTTTCATGCTCGCACCTTGGCTAAATGCACAGCCAGCACCCATAATTCGGGCAGGAGACAACTTGATTGTAGAAGGGGTTCCTGAAATCCCCGCTTCGCTCGCGACCGAAGTCCGGCGATACACCGAGAGTCGTTCGGCTGGCTTTGCAGCTTGGCATCCCACCAAGAAAGAAATGTTGATCAGCACCCGATTTGGGAATACCAGCCAATTGCATCGCGTGGTAACCCCAATGGGTACACGTGCCCAAATCACGTTTTTTGATGAACCCGTAGGCGGCGCCACCTATGAACCCAAGGCCGGAAAATACTTCTTGTTCACCAAAGACGTGGGCGGGAACGAATTTGGGCAAATTTATCGCTATGATGTGGCAGATGGACGGGTGACCATGCTCACAGACGGCGGGCGCTCCCAAAATGGCGGCATCGTTTGGAGTCCGTCCGGAGACAAAATTGTCTATGGCTCCACCCGTCGTAATGGCGGTGACCGCGATGTTTATGTAATGGATCCACTAAATCCTGCCTCGGATAAGCGCCTTTTAGACGTCTCTGGTGGTGGATGGGGTGTTGCCGATTGGAGCCCGGACGGAAAAACCTTGCTTCTAAGCGAGTATATCTCAGTAAACGAAAGCCACTTATGGTTGATGGATGTGGCCAGCGGACAAAAACGCGAACTCACGCCTCGTTCCGAGCAGGGTGTTTCGTATGGCGGAGCAGCATTTAGCAAAGACGGAAAGGGGATTTACCTTGCCACCGACAAAGACTATGACTTCCAACGATTGGCCTATATGGATTTGGCCACCAAGCAAATCACTTATCTGACGAAGGGCTTAACATGGGATATTTCCGGTTTTGCACTCTCGGAGAATGGCAAACGATTGGCTTTTGTAACCAATGAAGCCGGGGTTTTTAAACTGTATTTGATGCAAACAGCCAGTCGTACCTATAAGCCCGTTGCAAATCTCCCGATTGGTATTATTGGCGGGTTGGAGTGGCATAGAAACAACAACGATTTGGCCCTCACCATCAATTCGGCACGTTCGACATCGGATGTTTATACCCTGAACGCCACAACCAATACATTGACCCGCTGGACGGAGAGCGAATTGGGCGGTTTGGTGGCTTCCGATCTGTCCGAACCATCCCTAATCAAATGGAAGAGTTTCGATGGCTTGGAAATTTCCGGATTTTATTACAAGCCGCCCACTCGTTTTGCCGGAAAACGGCCCGTGATCATCAACATTCATGGTGGCCCAGAAGGCCAATCGCTCCCCTCTTTTTTGGGTAGAAGCAATTATTATCTGAACGAAATGGGTATTGCCATCATTTATCCAAACGTAAGAGGATCAACAGGTTATGGCAAAAATTTTGTACAGTTGGACAATGGCCTCAAGCGGAAAGATTCCGTAAAAGACATTGGTGCGTTGTTGGATTGGATTGCCACCCAGCCAGATTTGGACAAAGACCGCATTATGGTAACAGGTGGAAGCTATGGCGGCTACATGACTTTGGCCGTTGCGGTGGATTATAATGATAGAATCCGGTGTGCATTGGATGTGGTGGGCATTTCGCACTTCAAAACCTTCCTCCAAAATACCGAAAGCTATCGGCGAGACCTTCGTAGGGCAGAGTATGGTGACGAGCGAGATCCTGCCATTGCGACGTTTTTCGAGGAAATTGCACCGTTAAACAATGCTGGAAAAATTACCAAACCACTTTTTGTGGTACAAGGCGGGAATGATCCGCGCGTACCCCGAACCGAGGCTACGCAAATGGTACAAACTGTTCGGAAAAACAACAGCCCCGTTTGGTATCTCGAAGCAAAAGACGAGGGACACGGCTTCCGAAAGAAGAACAATGTGGACTTCCAATTTTATGCTACCATTCAGTTTATCCGGCAGTATTTGGTGAACCCATAACTAAAAAGACGCGGTTTCCACACGTCCAAAAGGGATAATTGTACAACACAAAGGTATAAGGCGTGGTGTGTGGCCTGTTTCGCGGGTCACACACTTATGTCTTTTCCCGTACCATCCACTGGCGTTTTGTGAGGACATGCAAGATTTTTTTGCGTTATGTCGGGGGCGGGATTAAGCATATCAAAATAGGTTCTTGGCAACAAAAAAGCCGAATCGCAGGTGGATTCGGCTTTGGGAAAGATCAAAATGGACGATATTTACTCAGCGAGGGTTTTGGCAATATCGGTGCGATATGCCTGAAACGCTGGAATTAGAGCAGCCACCACCCCTGTCATGAGAGCGGCCAAGACAACCCAAAGTTCGCCATTTACAAATCGGAATCCGGTTAATTCCACTTGATTGGCAGAAGAGAGTACACGGCCAATAATCTCGGTGATGCCATGTCCAAGGAGTAAGCCAACCAAGACTCCTAACGTGGCGTAGATAAGCCCTTCAATCAGCACGTGGAGGAAAACCTTTTCGCGAGATGCCCCAAGTGCTCGCATCATGGCAAGATCATAGCGGCGCTCCTGAATAGCATTATAGAGGGTAATAAAGACACCCAATAGAGCCGCAAACATGAGAATAAAACCAAAAACGCGCACCGTGCTAACCCCAACTCCCACCAGTTGCAAAAGATTGGCGAGCTGCTGTGCGGGTGTAGCGGCCTGAAGTTTGGTTTGACTATTGATGCTACGTGGCAACATAACCGTAGCGATAGGACTGGCAAACTTAACAAGGGCTACCGTAACTTCTGGCCCACTTTCCGGCATTGCGCCAGAGGGTAAAAGGCCAGATATGGCCGCAGGTGGGCCTACAATAGGGGGCGGGGCGGGAAGGGGCTTCACCTCGTCCGTCACTTGTGCGGCAGAGTCCGGCTTGCTCGCGGATTCTTTTCCGTGTTCGTGGTCACTTCCGGCCGCTGTATGATCTTCGCCTTTGTGGTCGTCGGCTTCTGCTGCATGAGGCAAACCATGTACATCCCACACCGAAGAGAGGCTGGTGAGGATCAAACGATCCATCACACTGTTTGTGGGGGCCAGAATCCCAACCACTTTATAGGGGTGTTCATGATGTCCTTCTCCGCCTTGCACTAACCCATGTGCCCCAACAAACGTATCACCCAATTTCAGACCCGTTTGTTTTGCCACTTGCGAACCGATGGTCGCTTCGGAGGTTGCCGCAAACATTTTCCCGCTTGCGACTTTGGCTTCATAATGCGCCGGATAAGCCTCCGTCGTCCCCACAATTCGGAACTGATTATAACTATCGCCTAACGAAAGGGGGATTACTTCTTTGACCATCCGATTGGCCTTGAGTTTTTCCACTTCTGCAAGAGGGATATTCCCCGTTGGCACATCCAAATGATAGATTCCGGAGAGGATCAATTGTAACGGGCTGCCTTTGGCTCCCACCACCATATCAATCCCTTTGGCGTCGCGTTCCATTTTCTCCCCAAACTGCGCACTAAACAACAGCAGGAGGAGAATGGTGGCAATGCCCAAACCCAATAAAAACGTATTGAGAAACGTGGTTAGCTTTTGCCGCCGAATGTAAGAAAGGCTTAATTTGAACAAATTCATAGGTTTAAACAGGCTAAAGTCTGGTAGGAGCAGGACTACAAATTGAATTGGTTGCCAAAAGCATCCTTGATTCGTTGGTCGTGTGTGGTAATCACCAACGTTGCTTGATAGGCAGTGGCCTGTAGCTTGAGCAGTTCCAAGACCTTTTCACAGTTCTTGTCATCTAAGGCAGAGGTGGGTTCATCTGCCAAGATCACTTTAGGCCGATTCATCACCGCCCGCGCAATAGAGACCCGCTGCGCCTGCCCAACACTGAGTTGCGAGGGATAAGCAAATTTTTTGGTTCCGATATCCAATCCCTCCAAAACCTCATCCACCCTTTCTTCATTTTGTGGTTCACCCGCCACAAACTGGGTGAGTAATAGGTTTTCGCGCACCGTTAAGGTACTCAACAAGTGCATACGCTGGAAAACAATGCCAATATGCTGCCCCCGAAACTGGTCAACCTGTGCCGGAGCAAGGGAGCCAAGGTCTTGTCCTGCAATAGTTACATTCCCACTTGTCGGCTTGAGCAAGCCACCTAATATATGCAATAGGGTGGTTTTCCCTGAGCCGGAAGGGCCTAACATAATCCATTGTTCGCCTTGATTTGCCTTCCAAGACGGCATATCTAAGACGGTTTGGCCACCATATTGATGGATTACATTCTCCAATAAAAACATAGTCTTTTGTGCTAATGAGGGAAAGTAAGGGATGTATTTTCAAAGCTCGACCATAAAAAAGGCCGTTTATACGGGTAATTTGGCCATAGGATATTTCGTTTCGAGGAGACCACGTTGGATGTCGCGTAGCTTCCGTTGCAACATTCTGCGTTTAAAAGCGCTCAGATGGTCTAAAAACAGGATCCCTTCCAGATGGTCATATTCATGCTGAATGACTCGCGCCAGAAGTTTATCCACCGTCATCTCTTGTTGCACAAAATGGCGGTCTAAATACAGAAGTTTGATTTTGCTTGGGCGTGTTACCATCTCATGAATGTCCGGCACGGAAAGGCAACCTTCTTCGTAGTCACTTTCCTCCTCGCCCTCCTCCACAATGTCTGGATTGATAAAAACCATAACCGACTTCCAATCCTCCGGAAAGGGTTCGCCCGTTTTTTCCTGAAAATCTTCCTCGTAATGTCGGATATCTACCACAAAAAGCCGGATACTTTGACCGATTTGTGGCGCCGCCAAACCCACCCCATCCGCATTCTTCATTGTCTCGAACATGTTCGCTATAAGGGTCTGCAATTCCGGGGTGTTCTCGGTAATTTTCTGTGCTTTTTTCCTCAAAATGGGATCTCCGTAGCGTCTAATCGGCAAGATCATATAATTATTATAACGATGATAAGGATTGAAAATAAAAAACTTACGTCGGTCGCTATGGGTGTAAGTCCAAGAAGTCTCGTAATAAAATAGCGGCAGCCGTCCTGTCCACCCTCGATTTCTCCCGCCGGGCTTTCATCCGCAACCCAGAAGCCCGTATGGCCTCCAATGCCATCTCGGACGTATAACGTTCATCTATTTTGTGAACTGGGATATGAGGGAATTTTTCCGACAATTGGGTTACAAAAGCAGAAACCCGCCGTGTAGCTTCTCCCGCCGAGCCGTCCTCTTCTAAGGGCCATCCCACCACAAACGCTTCCAACCCTAAAGGCTCTGAGGCAAGCGACGTTAGAACCGTCCAGATTTCGGTCTGGTTAAAGGTTCCATAGGGTTGGGAAATGATTTTTAATGGATCAGTTATGGCTACGCCAATGCGCTTTTCGCCGTAATCTAATCCAATCAATCGGGACATACAAAACTCCAATGGGGAAGCACTAAGACTTGTATAATACAGAAAATGCCCTCGGATCACAAGTTCCGGAGTGTTTTCTAAAGAAGATATAATTCCTAAACACAACGTGAGTTTCAGGTTAATCAGATTATCGCCACTGCTACCTAGAACATTAGACTACATTTAGGGGCTATGTAAAAGGTGCTATTGCTTATCTTTTCTTTAGAACGGCTTTTTTCACAACCCCTAAATCGTGTTTTGCCCACGCTTCAGGGGGCTAAAGCCGCTTGTGGTGGCTGTTACAGAAAACCCCACAATGCTTTACATTACTCCAAAACGCACCTTAAACCATTATTAAATCCCTATGGGTATTATTTGATCAGGCTCACTTTTTGGGTTTTGCGGATCACCTGCCCGTTTGTGTTGATGGTTAGCACGGCAAGGTAATGGCCAGCTGCAACGGAAGAGGCTTCCCAAACCACACGGTTCCAAGAGTTAGCAAGAAAACTCCCCGATGCCAAAATGGTCATTTTGCGCCCTTGCATGTCGTAGATGACCAAAGTGGCTTCGGCAGCGTCTTTGATGAAGAACCGGAAGGTTGTGGTAGGATTAAACGGATTGGGATAAGCGGGCGCAAGGAGTGGTCGGTCTGCAAACTCGAAAGTGGCTTCGCGCTCGGCGAGGGTTTGCCGACAGCCATTTTTATCTAACGCATCCAAGCGGTAACGCAATCCCAAAGCCGGTACAAAGGCGCGGTCTATGATACTGTCTAAGGGTTTGCTGACTGCCCGGAATATAGAAATTGCCGAAAACATGGGATCTGTATTGGGGTTTTCACCGCCGGGAACAACGCGAAGGATTTCTACCTCCTGCAAACCCGTCTCCTTGGTAAGCCCCCAATCCACATCCACCACTCCCCCCGGCGTAACCCTTGCGGCGATTTCGCCCTCGGCGATTGCAGGACGGGTGAGGCGGGTTCCGGTGAGAGTTGCCTCGGTAGTGCCCGTTCCCGTAGCGATGATTGAATACGTGATGTCGTCGGCACATGTTTGGATAACGTCGGTAAACTGATACGTTTTTTCGCCAGAAGCAGGCACGGAACCAACCTGAACAGTTGTGCCATTTCCGTCTTTTTGTAAGATTCGGTAAGTGGTTCCGGCTTGTTCAGAGGTGACCGACCACGCGATATGTGCTTCCATCCGGTTGTTTTCTTTGAGCTGTGTGCGTATGCCCGAAAAAACAGCCGCCGGTGGTTTCGCAAGATTTGCTTTTACCCGCGTCCGAATTTCGTTGAGCAGGGCATAATTATTATCGCCCGGGCACGAGGTGCTATTAAAATCTCGGTGTCCTCGGAAGTTGTCTGGATTGACCTTATAGGTATCCGCCATGAAGGTAAACCACGTTACTACGGAGTCTAAAAGGGCTGTATTGGGTTTATCAAGGCAAGACAGGGAACTGGTGTTTTCTGGTGGATGGAAACATCCCATTAAGGAAAGTCCGATATTGCCCGTATTGCCATTGGAGACGTGAGCACCTATCACCAATGATGGGCCATCTTTAAAGGCGAGTTGTTCATTCATAAAAGGGCGACCTTGAAAAAGATTTCCGCGTTGATCCATTAAAAACTGATAACCGATGTCGCACCAACCTCGTCCGGTGATATGGAAGTCCTGAATGTCCTTCATGTTTTTATAGGAGGCCGCATCGTTTTGGGCGACAGGCCAAGCGGTGTGGTGAAGGGTCAGGTAGGTGTAGTAGGGTTGTGGATCGAGGCTTGCACAGGCATAAGCCCGTGCGCTCCACTCGGTGCGCCGAATAAGCCGGGGGGCTTTGAATCGTCCAGAAGCGGCAATGGTTGCGGCGGTTGTTGTACCGTTTAGGATGCGCTCCTCATCGGCTTCGTTCAGGAATACACCTGCTGTCCGAATTTGGACAAAGGTTCCGGGCGGTGCTTGAATGGTCACCTCAAACCGTGTCCCATGCTTTTTTTGATTTCCATTGTATGCCATTGTAAAGGCATTTCCATTTATCGGAAACCAGATGAGCATGGGCATAGGCGTACTCCAAGCCTCGTTTTCCCAAAACCGTATAGAAGCGCTTATGGTTTGGTGAGCTGCAAATCCATCCAAAAGAACGCCATTGAAGGCGGTAGTAATGGTTTCACTTTCTCGTATAAACTGAACCGCGCCCGATTTGCTTTTTAGACTTGGGGAACGGAGCGAAACCAATGAATCTGTGAACTCGTGAACGGCTTGAGCGCTTACGCCTAAGGTTGACATAAGGAGCGCACATACCAAAAATAATCCGACGCGCATCATCTGTGATAAAGATTAAGGTGTTTGTTCTGGGCTGATGGGTAAGTTTGTAGGTAGAGGTATAGCTTGTTCTTGTGGCTCTGGTAGGAATTTCCACACCACAATACCCATAACCAAGGTTGCGGCAGCGGCCAATAAGGAGTTCCCCAGAAAGCCAAAAGTGCCATACAAAGCGCCAGCAAAAGCGCTGCCTATCCCACTGCCAATTTGTCCTACTCCTACGGTTAAGCTAAGGAGCGTTCCACGACGGTTTCCCGGTACCATTGCTGTTAAGAGCGCCTGAAGTGGGGACATCCGCATGGCCACAAAGGTCATGGCCAAGAAATATAACATATAGCCTACCCATAAATTCGACATCAAAATTGTAGAGAGGGCCATAAGGATGGCCATGCCAAAACTGGAGGCCATAATGAGCGGTTTACGGCCAATCTTATCGGACAATTTGCCCATTTGCGGCCCCATGGTCACATTTGCGATACCACCAGCAAAATACATGGAGGCAATGTGATACTTATTCAGGCCCATTTCTTCTTCTAACCATGTGGGCAAAAAGACAATAAAAAGCATGAGGCTAAAGAACTGAAGGAAATAAGTGACCACTGCCGTCTGAATGGGTTTTTCGAGCAAAAGCGTGCGATAACTCACCACAATATGTTTGAGGCTCAAGGGCTGATCCAAGCGGGCTACATTGGGCTGCGGGACTTTGAAATAAGTGAACAGAAAAGCGAACGCCATAGGTAGCGCAAAAAAAACAAAAGGCGCTTTATAGCCCCAAATACCCGCAAGGCTGACGCCAAGCGGGATGCCTAAAACCTGCCCAACGGCAATGCCACTCATCACAATGCCATTTGCCCAACCTCTTTCCTCATACGAAAAATAATCCCCCACATACGAAACGGCTGCTCCACTGAGTAGGCCGCCACTCATTCCGGCTAAAATACGAATGACCAAAAAAGAGGTGTAATCAAATGCCAGAGCATGGAGCAACAAGGCCACCGAGAGTGCCCCACAACCCATTAAGATGACTTTCCGCCGCCCGACCTTATCAGAAACCGGCCCGATGAAGAGCGCAAAAACACCTAAGGATAAAACAAAGGCAGTAATGAGTGTTCCTTGGAGCGCGGGGTCTATGCGAAGTTCGCGGCCAATATCCGGCAAAATAGGTGCAATGATCATCATCTGACTCGACGAAGAAAAGACCATAAGCCAGAGGGCGAAGAGGACTAAATAATCTGCTTTTTTTGAATGGGTCATCTTGTTCCCCCGTCGAGTGGGGTAAGAAAAATGTTTTGATTCTATAAATTAAGTCATAGATTGTGCTTTTTAACGGATGAGGGCATACTAAATGGAATTTTCCGAAACACGTAAAGCGGTTTTGGCAGAATACTTGGGACGACGTGCTTCTGTTGCCTTGTCTTCGTTCTTAAATTATTGTCTTTGAATACAACGTAACGCCTATGTATCGCTCCTTTCGTATTTCCATCTTATGGATTAGTCTCTGGGTTGTACCAATGATTTTGCACGGGCAATCCTTGCGTAATGGGATGGCTACGCCACTAGTTAAATCCGGTACACTTGTTGCTTATGGCGAAGGACGCATCGTGCAAGTACTTGGTAGCAAAAACAAAGCCCAAGGCGCTTATGTTGCGGGCACTTCATCCGAGGTCTTGCAACTTCAAGTCTTTGATGCACAGCAAAAAATAAAGTGGGTGGCGGATGTGCCACACGTCCACGATACACATTTTCCTTCGGTTGCCATTGCCCAAGAACGCGCTGTGTTGGTGTATCCCGAAACAGCTTTGGCCACGTTTTACCATAATAACGGTGAAGTCATCGTCCGCAAGTACCTCTTCGACAACAGCGCAACCCATCCCGAATTAGAAAAAGCGGCGCATGTGGCGATCCATCCCGAAACTGGAAATGTGGTGATTGCTGCCATGCAAAAAGCGACTTATGACGTAAAGGAAACGGGAAACTTACAGGTTTTTGTTTTTAATGAGGTGGACGAACTGCTCCATCACAACGTATTGCCCCTGCCCGCTATCGAGTCGCTCAAGGTGTCGGAAGATGGTAAAGCCATACAAATTCGAATATATGGCCAACAGGGCCGAGAAATGGTGGTAGAAGAGATACAGGTTGATGGCATGGGCACAATTCTTCAGGCCAACCGAAGCCATTATGCCATACCGGAGACCATGCAACGTGCCGCCGACATAACCTTTCCCTATCCCGTAAAACCCTTCAATGAGGCACATCCCGTAACAGGCGCTTTTGGTGAATACAGAGGCCCCACTTCTGGGCATTTCCACAACGGAACCGATATACCGGAACCAGACGGCACACCCGTTTATGCCGTCGTGGATGCCACCGTTACGGGTAGATCGGATACGGGCGCCAATGCTTATATCCGTGCCGGAAATTATGTTTATGTTCATATCATCCCCAACCCTAACTTGCCGATCGGAAGCGCGGTAAAAGCCGGAGAAACAATCCTCGGAACGATTATCACAGGACAAGGGCACGTTCACTTTTCCGAAGGGCCACCGGGGAATTATACCAACGCGATCCGTCCGACAGGTGGCTTTTCTCCATTTGTGGATACTTGGAAGCCCACGATCAGCGATATCCGCTTCCAACATGCAGAATCTGGGCAAGTCTTGCAAGCCAATGGCCTCACGGGTAAAATAAAAATCACCTTCCGCGTACAAGACCCCATCGGGCCATCCTCTGGCAGTGCTGCTACCCAAAACAACGGAGCCTACTTGGTGGGTTATGATGTACGAAAAGCAGACCGCACCACCATTGTCCACTCACCCACACCCGATGGCATTGTGTTTCGGTTTGACGGCGTGCCTTCGGATGATTACGTCCATTTTGTCTATGACCAAACCCAATCCTCGAACAGCAGCCACGTTTATATTGTAACCAATACCACAACCGCCAACAGTGCTTGGGATTCTGCCAAATTGCCAGATGGGGCTTATTCGGTTCGGCTTTTTGCACGTGATACACGCGGAAACGAGGATGTGGTTTTTATGGACGTTCAGGTGGCGCAGCGCGATGTTGTTCCACCTCCAGCCCCCGTTCTTATCGGTGCGATACAAAATGGCGGGATTCCTGATTTGAGGTGGGCACAAACGAGCGTGTCGGATTTGGCCGGATTTAGGCTTTTTGCAGCAGATTCGCCGTTTGCAACAGGGAGACAACTTGCCGACGAGAAGCAACTCCTCGGAACTACAAATAACATGGTCACAACCACCGGAAAGACCACACAATACTATTATTTGACCTCGGTAGATACTGCCACGCCACCCAACATAAGCATACAAAGTGACGTCTATGGAATGGCTCCTTTTACACGAAACAAAAAAGTATTGGTGGTAGATGGCTTCGATCGCTTTGGCGGTTCTGGTAGCTGGAGCAAGCCTTTCCATGTCTCGGCGGGAATTTATGGGCAAGCGATTGATCGAAATGGCCTTGGTTTCGAGACCGTTGCCAACGAGACGGTTCTTGCTGGATTGGTGGATTTAAAGCAGTACGATGCGGTGATGTGGGTCTTAGGCGATGAATCTACAAGCGATGAAACCTTTTCGGATGCAGAGCAAGTCTTAGTACGGGCGTATTTGGAGCATGGAGGACGACTTTTTCTGAGTGGCTCAGAGGTGGCATGGGATTTGGGTGCTAAAGGCACGGCTACCGATCAAACGTTTTTTGGACAATTCCTTAAAGCTACGTATGTGGGAGACAATGCTGCCAGTTATAACGTCCGAGGGATGACTGGTACACTTGCAGAGGGATTGGTTTTTCGTTATGGCGCATCCCCTTATACCGAGGACTACCCAGACTTCATCAATCCCGTAAATGGCGGCCAAGCGATTTTGCAATATGACAATGGCCGGACGGCAGCAGTGGCGTATAACGGCTTATTTGGAACAGCAACAAAAGCCGGAAAAATGATTTATTTCGCATTCCCGTTCGACACCATAGACACGCTTGAAAACCGCCGCGAGGTATTTAGAAGAGTGCTTTCTTATCTCTTAGACGAGGCGATCGTAGGCCGTGAGGCAGAGGTATTGCCTTCCGAACGGCTCATGGTAGAGGCATTTCCGAATCCGTTTTCAGATACGGCACTGGTGAAATATCATGTAGAACATGCAACAGACCTCTCCATCACCGTTTATGATCTTTTGGGAAGAAAGGTACAAACCTTATTCCATGCTCCCGTTTCGGCTGGGTCTCATCAAATGGAATGGCAGGCGGAGCATTTAGCGAATGGCCTGTATATTATTGAAGTTCAAACGGAAACAGGCCATAAAAAAATACGCCTCACCCTCATGCGATAGCCCTAAACAGTGCAGTGGATGTTGTTTCTTTTGTATAAAACAATTCCAAAAAGAATGTGCCGCTTTTGTGTATGGACATGGCTTGTTCTATTTGGTATCGGAAAGGTTGTACTTGCACAAACCAACCCCCTATCTGAAGAACCCACGTTCGATCATATTGGGGTAGAAGACGGACTGTCGCAGTCTATTGTCAGCAGCATTATCAAAGATCGAGATGGGTTTATGTGGTTTGGAACCCGCGACGGTCTGAACCGCTGGGATGGGTATTCTTTTCGGATTTATCGGAACAGCCCTTTTGATTCAACCACCGTCATTGGTGCAGGAATTGACCAGTTAATGTTAGACGAGAAAGGACGTTTGTGGGCGGCCTCGGTACAGGGCTACAGCCGCTATAATCCCAAAACAGATCATTTTAAACAATATCGCAGTCTTGCACCGACCTCTATGCGCCCCGGTGTTATTCGACATGGAAAGTATTTTCTCAATGCTTCCATTGGGAATGAAATCATTTCTTTCAATACCGAGACTGGTGTTTTTCAAAAAGGAGCACCTTTGGGTTATGGAACCCCTGCCATGATAGCGCATCAAGGACGTATATATGTAGGGGGCGTCGGTACGTTATGCCTCTTAGACCTAAGCACCCTCTCTTGTACGACCTTGCTCAAGACCACCGAAAATATGTCTTTTCTTTCTTTAAGCCCAAAGGACAAAGATAGTTTTTGGGCTTTCACAACAAAACCCCAAATCCAAAAACATACCGATCTGCTTCAGATTTCACTAACGGGCAAAGTCTTAAGAACCATTACCTTAGACCTACGCTTACCCGTGCCTTATCAAATGCGGCAAATTGGAGAGGATTTATTTATCCCTACCAATTTTGGTCTATTTGTGGTGGACCTCAAAAGTGGTAAACTTATCCGGTCTATTTTTAAGACCGATAAAAAAAATGGTCTCGGCAATCATGATATTCTGTCTCTTTATTACGACGAACAGCAAAGCCTTTGGTTGGGAACCTTTGGTGGTGTTTATCGGACAAGGCTCCATAAGCCGCGTTTTGAATGGTTCAAACATCGTCCACAAGATGCCACATCGCTCAGCAGCTCCGATATAAATGGGATGGGAGAAAGTCGAAATGGAAAAATTTGGATTGGAACCGCCAATGGGGTGAATTTATTTGACCCTGTAACGAAGACCTTTGAACGGTACGTACAACCCATTCATGACCTCAACAACAGCATCAATAAAGTTTGGAACGTCTTGGAAGCACGCGATGGAACCGTTTGGCTCGGTACAAAAGCGGATTGTTTACACCGCTTAGACCACAAGGCCCGTCGTTTTTTTCGGGATAAAAGGCTAAACTGCTTTGGTTCGGGCATTCGCACCTTAAAAGAGAGCCGCGAAGGTAACTTGCTGATCGGCACTTCTGCAGGTTTTACCATTTTCAACCCAAAAACCGGAGATGTCAAGCGTATTGGTTATGGCGACCCAATGGCAATTTCTCTTACAGACGGGCGGGTAAACGCAATCTACGAAGCACCAGATGGTACACTCTGGTTAGGTACGGATGTAGGACTTAACAGATTGGACTTGAATAAGCCGTACATACAACACTTTAAACAAGACATAAAAGATCGGTTTTCCCTTAGCAATAACAATATTTGGAATATTTTGCCCGATAAAAAAAATCCAGATATTCTTTGGATTGGAACCATTGGCGGCGGCATTAATCGCTTTGATACCAAGACGGGCAAAAGTGAACATCTCCGTACCGATCATGGCTTACCCAGTAATGTAATCTACGGTTTATTGTCGGATCATGACGGACACTTGTGGATGAGTACTGCCGCCGGAATTTCACATTTCGACCCCAATCGCTTCCCCTACCGCTTTGTGAGCTACCGAGAAAAGGATGGCTTACAAGGCTTAGAATACAACCTCATGTCCTACTTGGCCACCCGCGACGGAACTTTGTACTTTGGTGGGCCAAATGGCCTGAACCGTTTTAAAACCCAGAAAATTGGACAAATCCTATTTCCAGCACCTGTTGTAATCTCACAGTTTAAAAAAGGCAATATCCGTTTGCCAGGCATTTTTAAAAGTGGGAGACAAATCGTTCTACAGCCGCAAGAAAATAATTTCTCGATCGAGTTTGCAGCATTAGATTATGCAGACCCGCTTAAAAATCAATACCGCTATAGATTGGTTGGATTTGACCCCGACTGGGTTTTGCATCAAAGCAGAAGACCATCGGCACATTACACCAATGTTCCACCCGGAACCTATATGTTTGAGGTACAAGGTGCTTCCGGAGATGGGCGCTTCGATACCCAAAAGCGCTTGGCCGTACAAATTGTTGTGGAGGCCGTTTTTTGGCAAACGTGGTGGTTCAGAACAGGCTTTGCAATGCTCGCGGTGTTCATCTTGGCCTCCATAAATTACGGCTATCGGCGGCACAAACGGCTTGAAGAAGCCCGAATAGAGGCCGAAGAACGGGAAATTAAAAAAAGACTGGCCGAAAGCCGCGAACGCGAACGCTTGCGCATTGCACAAGAATTGCACGATGGTCCCATGCAACAGCTTTATACCATTGGCCATCAGTTAGATGACTTATTGGAGGTCGCCCCAGAAACCAAAGCCATACGAGCAAGTTTGAACAAAGTCGCTGCCGAACTCCGCGAAGTGGTAGGGGAACTACGCCCCGCCATGCTTCGGCTTTTGGGGATAAAACCCGCACTAAATGCCCTAATTCGGCAGTTTGAACGACGGAACCCTACAGTACAGATCACCACAGACCTTGTGGCCGATGGTAAACAATGGCCGGAAGAGATACAGCATACCTTATACCGAATTCTGCAAGAAGCCCTCAACAATGTCCAAAAACACGCCCAAGCAACCGAGGTGCATATCTCGCTGTTGGAGTACCCAGAAAAGGTGAAACTGACCATCCAAGACAATGGGATCGGCTTTCTCGTGCCCGAAAAATTGGTAAACTTGGCACGTACAAGCCGATATGGACTATTGGGCTGTGTTGAACGTGCCGAAATTCTCAATGGAACCGTACAAATAAATGCCACACCTCAAAAGGGAACAACTTTTATGGTGGAAATCCCGCTGGATGCCTTGCCAGAAAATCTTCAAAAACACCTTAAATAGAACTTTTGAGCCATTGGAAGAAAGGGGATTTGCATGATATATTGTTATTTAAAGAGTTGGTTATTCATTATTAATGATTAACAATCAATCTAAGTTTTTATATTTTAAAGACCTATCTAAAAAAGTACACCATTGATTTACACAGGGTACAGATGTTCAGTAGTTGTTCTATGTTGCGCTATATCTTGAAAAAGCAAATCTCCTTCATCTTGGACGTAAAGCCATGACCGATCAAGCCATTCGTATCGTACTTGCCGATGACCACCCTGCGTTTCGGGAGGGCGTTCGGTCTAGATTAGCGCAAGAACCCGGGCTCTCCGTCGTCGGAGAAGCCTCAGATGGTCATACGGCTTTGGCCGTTGTCCGCCAAAACGTACCAGACGTTTTGTTATTGGATATGGAAATGCCGGGGCTTTCAGGCTTAGAAGTGACCGAGCAACTCCATAAAACACATCCACAAATCCATATTCTCATCCTAAGTGCCTACGAAGATGAGGATTATATTTTTGGTGTTTTGGAGTTGGGGGCTTCAGGTTATTTAACCAAGCATGAACCTCTCAATACCATCATCGAGGCGATTCGTGGAGTGGCTAACGGGGAAACACGTTGGTTAAGCGGGCGGATTGCTTTGATGTTTTCCGAGCATCACGTAAAAAAACAGTCCCCTACCGAGGTGCTTCTGGCTGGCCTAAGCGACCGAGAGGCCGAGGTATTGCTATGTTTGGCAAAAGGCCGATCTAACCAAGAGATTGGGCAAAAACTTTTTATCTCGGAAAGTACTGTTAAAAAACATGTCAATAGTTTGTTCGAGAAAATCGGGTTGGGCACGCGGGCACAAGTGGTGGCTTGGGCATGGAAAAATGGGATCGTAAAAGATTATTGAGCCTTTAGGTTTTTGGGTAATTGCCTTATTGCGCCTATCTTTTTTCTAAAATGTTTCCATTACAAGCAACCTTTGTTGGATCGGTTGGGCTTTATGGTGTAGATTATGGGCAATAAAGTCCAAAAAGTATGAAAAAACGTATCGAACTTGTGCTCTTCTTTTTGTCTTCTGTACTCTTACTAAGTGGTTGTAGAACAGCAACTTATATAGGAGAGCTAAATCTGATTGGCAATGAGCCTATGACGGAATGGATCATCCGAACAGAAGATGGGAAGGTGGTTCAACTTTTGGTGGATGAGACCGCTCGCCCGTTGGTGCAGCGATATAATGGCCAATTGGTACGGGTTCGTGGTAAAAAAGGCAAAGGGATTTTATTTCGGGAGTCGGTTACAACCTTACAACTCCGGTGTAGCAAAAAAGAAAAAACAACAAAAGAATAATCTCTTCGGTTCCTTTGTATATTGCGCCTCCACCATGTTTCCTTACTAACCTGAACCCTGCAACTTTATGGATTTTGCGATGCACCTTTTGCGCGGGCTACTTGGTGTTGCCACCATTCTCGCGATTGGATATGCCTTTTCCTCGAACCGAAAAGCCATCAATTGGCGCTTGGTGGGCATAGGCTTAGGACTTCAATTGGCCTTTGCCATTCTCATCATTAAAAAAACGCCTATTTATTATTTCTTTGAGTTGGTTGGGCAAATGTTCACACGGCTGTTGTCTTATACTGCCGCTGGTGCCGAGTTTGTTTTTGGACCTTTGTCTAAAGCTACTGGGGTTGGTTTTATATTTGCCTTTCAAATCTTGCCCACCATTATCTTTATCGCCTCTTTGATGGCGGTTTTGTATTATTTGGGCTTAATGCAGCCTGTTGTAAAAGGAATTGGCTGGTTTATGGCGCGGGTCATGCGGATATCTGGTGCAGAGTCTCTTGCAACCGCTTCTAATATTTTTGTGGGACAGACAGAAGCACCACTCATTATTCGTCCATATGTGGGTGGTATGACACGCTCAGAGTTGCTTACCCTTATGACGGGCGGTATGGCAACGTTGGCTGGTGGAGTATTGGCGGCCTATGTCGGCATGTTGGGCGGCGATACCCCCGCAGAACAAACCAAATTTGCGGTTCATTTGCTTTCTGCCTCTATGATGAATGCACCAGCAGCCATTCTCTTCTCCAAAATGCTCATTCCAGAGACCGAAACCCCGCTAACCGGAGCGGATTTTAAGCCCATCATGGAGAAAAATGCAGAAAGTGTGATCGAAGCAGCAGCAGGTGGTGCAGCAGATGGGCTAAAATTGGCGGCAAATGTGGCAGGGATGTTATTGGCCTTTATTGCCCTTATTGCCTTGGTGAATGAGTTACTCGGTTGGGTTGGCGCACCCACCTTTGGAACTTTTCAGTTGTATAACCTGAATGCTTGGATCAAGAGCGTTTCTTTTGGTAGTTTCGAGGCCCTTTCCATGCAGTCGGTTTTGGGATTCTTGTTTGCACCTTTTGCATGGTTGATGGGCGTAGAATCGCGGGATATTCTACAGTTTGGCCGTCTTCTCGGCGAAAAAATCATCCTAAACGAGTTTGTGGCCTATTCCTCATTGGTTGACCTTAAAGCCCAAATGACGGAACGTTCTGTCTTGATGGCCACCTATGCACTGTGTGGTTTTGCCAATATTTCCTCGATTGCCATTCAGATTGGCGGGATTGGCGGACTTGCGCCAGAGCGCCGCTCGGAAATTGCCAACCTTGGCTTTAGGGCTGTATTGGCTGGTGCGATGGCCACTTGTCTCTCGGCCACCGTTGCCGGAGTCTTATTCTAAGATATTGTTTTTGGGAAGGCGATTCTTCAAAAGGGTCGCCTTTTTTTATTAAATGCAAGGTCATACTCCAGTCGTCGTTCTTCGTCTAAAAAGCGGGAAGGATATGGCCATGTAAAACCAATAGCCAAGTGGAAATAGGAACAGTTTTGGTAACAGGCGCAACGGGCTTCCTTGGTTCCGAGTTGGTTCGTCAGTTAATCGGAAAAGGGCAAACGGTGCGGATCTTGGCCCGTAAATCCGCCCAATTCGATCTGCTACAAGATGTAGCGGGGAAATTTGAGGTGGCCATAGGCGACATCACCGATCCATTATCGGTACGGGATGCAATGGACGGTGTTCAGGTGGTTTACCATGCGGCGGCGTTTGTGGGCTTTGGTGGAAGAAAAGACGCCGAAAAGCTCCGTGTCGTCAATGTGCAAGGAACAGCAAATGTGGTGAATAGTGTGCTTGGTACCCAAGTAAGACGCTTGGTACTCACCTCAAGTATGGCGGCGTTTGGGCGTCCGGCGAATCAAGAAGACGTGATAACCGAAAACCAACTCTGGACGCCCTCCAAGCTGAACACCGGCTACGCACAGTCTAAATACGACGCCGAGTTGGAAGTCCAACGTGGTATCGCAGAAGGCTTGGATGCCGTGATTGTAAATCCCGCATTGATTTTTGGCATTGGGCGCTTGGGCGAAGGAACCATGAAAATTGTGGAACAGGTAAAAACGGGCCGCCTGCCCGCTGTTCCTTGGGGTGCTACCAATGTCGTAGATGTGCGAGATGTGGCCGCTGGACATCTTTTGGCGTGTGAAAAAGGCAAAACCGGCGAGCGCTATTTTTTAGGAGGTGAGAACCAAATGTGGAGCGAAATTGTGGCGAAATTGGCGGCGGCCTTTGGTGTAAAAGCACCAACCAGAAAATTACATCCGACCCTTTCGATGATTGCCGCAACCATCACCGAGACCATCGGAAACCTAACCGGAACCCAGCCCTTGCTCACCCGAGAGAGCGCCCGCGCCTCTATTGGACGCTACCGATACAGCACCCAAAAAGCCGAAGAAACGTTGGGATACCGTGCTAGAACAATGGCCGAAACAGCTGCTTATTTGGCTAAAAATTGGCCACAAGCCCGTTTATAAAAGATGTGAGGCAACACCATCACCTATAAAATTGGCACGACGACTCTTAGAAAAGTCCATAGAGTACAAAGAACTCGCGTCCTTTTCATCCTCAAGCGCCCAATTTATCGCCCCACCAAGGCCATATAAGACCGCATGGCCTGCTGCAAACGCTCATCCTTTTGTACCAAGCGTGCCAATTCAGCCAGTAAAGCCTTCTGCCGAAAAGCCCGAATCAGGTCTGTTGCAAAGAGCTGCAACCATTCTGCACCTGCTTTTTCGGCCAGCCAGCCAAACGCATGGTAGCCTTGCGCGGCATTCTCTGACCGAACCACTAAGCCAATAACGGTTGCATAACGTGCCGATGCTTCTGCTGGAAAAGCAATGCCGTACCCGTCTCCCTTGATAATGGCCTCTAAGTCTGGCAGGGTCTCGTATAATTGGACAAATGCCGTAAACTCGGATCCCGCAGCCTCACCAACGGCAGGTGACACCGAGAGTTTGGCGCGGTGCAAACGACTGGCCATCTCCCAAGAACGTGGCGAGGGCCAAGCTGGACGCAGGGTATCCATTTTGTGCAACAACTCGGTACGGAAAGCTAAAAAGGCCAAAATTTGTTCGTGTATGTGGCCAGAAAGTGCATACTGCTTAAACGCATCAAAATCTACGCCTACTTCGAGATGGAGGAAGCGGTTGGCCAATGGCGTGGGCATGTCGAAAACTGCCGCCCGGTCTTCTTTCCGGTTCCCTGCCGCCCAAATAAACCATCCATCAGGAACATCGTAACTGCCCACTTTGCGGTCTAAGATCAGTTGCTGGGCCATTCCTTGCATAAGGGGTGGCGCAAGGTTGAGTTCGTCTAAAAACAAAATTCCAGCACCTTCACGGGGTAAAAACTCCGGCGGAAACCATCGCGAAACGCCTTTTTCGGCAACAGGCAGACCACGTAAATCCGTTGGAGCCAACTGGCTTAAACGTAAATCAATTAAGGGCAATTCGTGCATCTCAGCCACTTGGGCTACAATACTGGATTTCCCGATGCCGGGCGCACCCCAAATCATCACACTCAGGTGCAAGTCTTGGGCAATGAGGTCGTGCAAAAACTGTTGAAGGTGGGAAGGTGTCATGGTGCAAATTTGATCATATCGCTTTTTTCACAAGGCATAATATAGCCAACAACCCGACATAAACAGAAAATCAGGGTTTAAAATTAGCACTTCAGTGGTCTGCACGCCGCCTACTGTTCAGCAAAAAGCGAAAACACCATTGGGTGAAAAACTTTCATTTCCACAAAAGCAGTCCGTCAATATTCTTTGTTTTACTACATATTTCTAACACCATAGTGTTCTGACGTTCAATTTTTAAGGATTGAAACGCCAGAACACTTTCCAACGCGGCAAGATTGCCAGTTTCCCGTCTATACTTTTTTACGAGATATAAAATTGCTTTATGATACCCGGATGCCTTTTCTCTTTATACCAACCTTGCTTCTAAGGAGATGGCAGCATTAAGAACTTTGGACACCGGGCAGTTGTCTTTGGCATCTACAGCAGCAGCAGCGAATTGTTCATCCGAGATACCGGGGATTCGGGCTTCCACTGTCAAGTGAATGGTCTCTATTACGCCTTCATTCATCATTAGCGTGCCTGTTACATCCAAGGATTCCGGCGTAAAGCCCAATCCACCCAGCACAAAACTGAGTTTCATGGCGTAGCAACCTGCATGAGCAGCCACAATCAGTTCTTCAGGATTTGTACCAAGGGAACCGTCATCGTTTTTGAAACGCGCTTTAAACGAGTAGGGATGATTTCCCATAAACCGACTCATGGGCGTAGTGAGTGTCCCGGAGCCTTCTGCACCAGAACCTTTCCAGTGGGCTATGGCTGTTCTTTTGATAGACATATGATTTTGGGGTTAGGGTTAAGAAAGATTGTTTTTCAGGAACGCCAAGTAAGCCGTTTGGTTTCGTGGGCATAATGCAGCGTTTTTTTGAAATTCATCTCACGCATTACACCCTTTGCGGTTATCCCTTCCAAGCCGATTTTCTAAACGGATGAAACATTTTCAGGCTTACTTGTAATCATATATACGTATATATGATTACAAGTAAATAACATGCTAGCCCGAAGGTGCTTAGCAACTCCTTCTTTGTAATAGTTAAAGCCAACAAAACACCCCGCAACCAAGAGATTGCAGGGTGTACGGAAGAAAAAACGGCGGAAGGGGTTTTCTTAGTTTACGGTCACGGTAATCGTCAGGGTAAGGCTTGCACCCACGGCCACCGTGCCCACCGTCCAAAGTCCTGTTGCATTGTTGTATGAACCTTGGCTGGCGCTTGAGCTGACGTAGGTCACTGCTGCTGGCAAGACATCACGCACCACCACCCCTGTGGCGCTGGCCGTACCCTCGTTTGTCAGGGTGATGGTATAGGTTAGGGTTTGTCCTGAATTGACCGAGCTTGAACTGGCGGTTTTGAGCAGTTTCAGATCTGGCTGTCCGACTGGTGGTGTGGAACAAGGCGCTGGAGCCGTTACCGTAACCGGTGTGAGCGAACACGTTGTGGTGGTATTGTCTGTTAGCGTGAGCGTGAGGTTGCCACCGGAAATTGGGAAGGAGGAACTCGCCGCACTCGTTGCGCCATAGTTCACACTTGCAAAAACGGTTGCTGTTGGCGCAGGGCTAATTTTGTCCACCTTATAATCTGAGCCTGTCCCTGTTCCCGTTGCCGAGATGGTGAAGGTGAAGGTATCGTCTGCCGGATTGCTGCCCGTGCCGTTGTCGTTACATGTTACATTGACGGTTGGCGTGTTGATGGTACAAGCTACCGCACTATATCCCACATCAAAGCTATGGTTATTCGCACCAGAAACCGGAATATCGGTCGCCAAAATGGTTACTTCACCATTCGCCGGCGCGTTGGAATCAATCAAGCGGTTACTACCCGCAGCGGCTGTGGTCAGGTTGTACGTTGTTCCAGCGACTGTGGTTGTGGTGGGGAAACGCACCGTATAGGCCATGTTCGGCATAAGTTGTGCCAAACCATATTTAAAACTTGTGGTGTTGGTGCCAGTGGCATTAGAAAATATGTAATTGCCATCGGAGTTGGTCGTGGCTGTAGCTAAGACAGTAGTACCTTTGAGTAATTGCACCTGAACACCCGAAATGCCCGCTTCGCCTGCATCTTGCACACCGTCGTTGTCGGTATCGAGCCATACGCGGTTGCCAATTTCGATTGGCGCAGGTACTCCCAAAAGTTCAATGTCCCCAAGACCACCCGCTTTTTCAAAAACATCTATGTTGCCATCACTGTCAATATCTAAGCCGCCAGCATAGATTTTATTTTGTTCTCCCGGTAACGGTCCCCATGTTTTAGTAGCAGTATCAATAAAAGAAACCCCGCCCGCGTTATTTCCTGGAATACTCGTGGCAACAATGGTGTTAGTACCTGGAATCAAGGCTAAAGAACCTAAAAAATCATTGCCATGTTTAACGTCTTGTTCAAAAAAGTATTCATTACTAAACCCTGTCTGCCCACCACATGTACCCGCCACCTCGATGTCCCAATTTGATCCATTATAACATGCTTTAAGTACCTCTCCACCTGCATTGGTACTGCCTGACGGTTCGTTACAAGTTGAAGGATCCATGAAAGTTCCTGGTCTATTGGCTCTACCATCCATCTTTAAATTACGAAGTGCTACTAACATATCCCCATTAATAAACTCAATATCGGTTATAGCAGGCCAATTATTCGGTCCGCTACTTCCTGTCCATGGTTCCCAACCTGAACCAGCACCTGGGAAATCCAATAATTTAAAATCCATTACAGGATTATTAGAATATGTATTCGTAGTCGGATCAAAACTAAATACATATCCATACATATCGTTCCCATTGTCCGTAGATTCTGCCGAACAAACCATTCCGACATAAATTTTTCCTCGCCAATACTTTAAGGCAAATGGACGTAAATCGGTATTGGGATCGTTCGCACATGTAGGTTGTGTCCAAACGGCACCACCTGTAATACCTGGTATTTTATGGGTGCTTTGTATAGTACCACTTGGTAAACTAATTTTGTATAAGGAACGATCAAAAAGATTCATACCAAAGAGCGTTGTTTCGTCATCCGAAATATCAATATCTCCCCAAGATATTTTACCAATATTTTGCCATGTGTCATCACAGAACCAATCTGTACCTGTTTTGGGATGCGGGTTTACACCTGAACTGTAGGGTGGCGTTAAACCTGGAGATATATCCAATAATACGCTTACTGTACTACCATTTACTTTATAAATAGCACCTGTTGAGCCTTCACTACCTACGTTTCCTGGACCAAAACCTGCAAAGTTTTTGACAAAAGCAGCCGCGTAAATTGTTTCTGTACTTCGGCTATATGCCAAACCATAGGTAGAACCTATCTCATGTGTATTGGCATGAACAATGTCATCATCAATAGATCCGCTATCGTTATTTCGTTCTGAATAAGGATTACTAACCAAAGATGTTGAGAAATAAGGAGAATAAGAATCTGCATTCTTCCAATGTGAAATACTGGTTGTAATAAGTGGGTCATTTTGGAAATAGTCTTGTGGATAATTGATCCCAAAATTGATATTGTCTCGACTACCACTTGTTGAAATAAATTGTACACTCGTTCCACTTCCTGTTCCTAATGGACCTGAATAATCGCCTGTTAAAAACCCTGAAAATTCGACGCGGGTTGCACCTGTGCAGCCTGTCAAAGTGTACTGACCTAATGTAGCCGTAGTATTACTTGATGTTGTTGTACCTGTACCTGTAGTTCCCACACATGAGACCGTAACACCACCTATACCAATTTCGTTGAAAGTAGCAGTGTTATCCTTCGTACCATTTGCATTAAAGTCACGAAATACCGTTCCCGTGATAGCTTGCCCATACAAGACCGCCCCGATAAGCGAATAGAAAGGAAATAATACAACTGATGCAGTTTTGAACAACGTTTTTTGCATAATGGGGAAAACTTAAATTAAAAATCAAAAGATTGTCATATAAGTATTTGCCTCAAACCATGTGCCAAATTAAATTGCCTATATATTTATTTTTAAAAGACTTAGGCTTTAAATAACGTTATTAATAATAAAGAACTTTTATGAATCAAATAATGACACAAGCTGAATATTCATTGCATTATTTTCACAAAAGCCTTCCTGTCCTGCTGCTCTCCGAGCTTGAGAGGTGTGATTTAACCAACCAGATACCTAAATTGAGACAATCGAATGCCATTGACCCCAACCCACGCTGACTTTACGACGTTGAATGGACTTCCGGAATTGGAGTCTGTTGCATACAAAGAACTCTATCTGGAAATGTGTCACATTGCGCACCTACGGATGAAAAAAGAGCGAGAAGGCCACACATTAAACACTCATGGTTTGGTGCATGAAGCCTTTGAGCGTCTTACTATGCTCAATCAAACTGTTTTTAAGGATAAGGCACATTATCTTGCAATTGCAGGAATTATGATGCGTCAGATACTTTTGAATTATTCACGGCAGAAAAAACGCAAAAAACGCGGTGGTGGTGTTCAACATGTCCGTTTTCACGAGGAGATGGAGGGCGCTCCGGAAATTACAATGGATAAATACGAGTGTTTAGATGAGGCTCTCTGCCTTTTGGAAGCCTTTAACCAACGTGCATACAACGTGGTTATCCACCATTACTTTCATGGGCTAACCTTCGACGAAATTGCAAAACTGTTTAATCTTAACATCCGAACCGTCTTTAGGGATTGGAAATTTGCTCGGAAGTGGTTACAAGAACAGATCAAAGCGTGTACATGAATTATGGATCAGATTACATTTTGGCAACAAGTTCAAACGGCGTTCGACACCTATGAGGGTTTAGAAGCTGTAGAGACCCAAGCAGCATTTTTGGAAAGTCTATCCCTAAACGAACCCGAGGTGTATGCCGCACTTCGTCCTTTGATTACAAATGACACATCGGTTGGCTCGTCTTTACTACCTGACCTTAGCGAGGCATTTAATGCCCATATTCCACCTTGGCTAGAACAAGTTGGCCTCTATAAGTTAGAAAAAGTCTTGGGTCATGGGAGCAGCGGAACCGTTTTTTTGGTAACTCGGCCCGATTTGCATGGTCAAAAGTTAGCCATGAAGATTTTCTGGCATTCCTCACAAAACAAAAATACCCAATCTATCTTCGAAAAAGAAATCCGCACACTAAGCCACCTTAGGCATCCTGGTTTGCCTCTTCTGACAGATGGTGGCATATTTGAAGGGCGCTTTTTCTACCTGGTGATGGAGTATGTAGCTGGACGACCACTTCTTGACTATGCCGACGAGAAAAAGGCTACTCTTCATGAGCGGGTTCAATTGTTTAGACAATGTCTTAATATTATCCATTATGCCCATAAGCAAGGCATTATACACCGTGACCTTAAGCCACAACATATTCTGGTAACCACCGACGGTCAAATTAAAATATTAGATTTTGGAATTGCAAAATGGACTTCCACCACATATTCGGACTATGACGAACGTACGCAGAGTTTGGTCTTTACACCTGCATACGCAAGCCCCGAACAACTTATACATAAACCTTGTTCTTTTCATTCTGACCAGTTTGCTCTTGGGTTGATTCTGTACGAACTTTGCTGTGGATTTTATCCTTATAGCTCTAAAGCCTCAAACGCCATAGAACGTATTACGCAAAGTAAAAAGCCTATTTCTTCTATGCTTGAGCGTTTTGGAGGCGCAAACCAAGCAAAAGATCCAAAGGCGCAAATAGCAGCAACAAACCGAAACACAACCCCAAGAATCCTCATACAAAATTTGAAAAGTGGGCTAAGTCATATTGCCTCAAAAACCCTCGAAGAAGATCCACAAAACCGTTTCGCTTCAGTAATGGATTTAGACGTACATTTGGAACGCTGGATAGAAAACAAGACAGTCTTTATCAAAAGAAGAACCAATCTAAATACAACGATAAATTATCTTAAAAAAAACTATTTTATCTTATTCGTTACATTCATCTTTGTATTATCTACGGCGGTTTTTTGGTTTTATGTTAATAAGAGGGAGAAAAAAACAATTCAATACCTTGAGAATATGATATTAAAAGATGAAGAAATCTATTTAGAATACCCAATACCAGATAATAAAAAATATTATACAAAACATTTAATTAAGAATCATTTAGAACTTAATCAAATACACTTCCAAAATAACCATGAAGTACAATTAGAGATCATCCAAAGGATCATCCAATTGGCAATACTTAACCAGCTAGAACCCGTTGCGGACTCTTTGTTAACACTTGTAGAACGTCAGTACACATCTAAGATAAAAGAAACAAGATTTCAGGTTTTGTTTATGCAAAGAAAAGCTCGGCTTGCAGGCATGAGAGGGCAATTAGCACAGGCAACCATGTATTATGATCAGGCAATTTCAAAAGCTTCACAAATGTCGTTGTCGCTTATAGAAAGGGGTGGACTGTTATATGAAAGTGCCCTTTTCGAGGGTCGAAGCGAACAATATGAAAAGGCACTTACCCGACTCCAAACCGCCGAAAAACTCTTTGCCAATGCGGGAGACCCAAAATCATTGATGGAAATGGCCTGTAAATTGGAAATGGGAAGAATTTGGATGTGGATAGGAAACTACCGGAAGGCACATTTCTTTTTAAAACAGACCTATGAATTGGTTCGGGCAAAGTTACCACAAACGCACCCTATGCGTTTAGCCGTGTTGTATGACTATGGTAATGTACTTCAATACCAGAACAAAATAGCCGAGTCCATTTTAATTCTTAAAGAGCTGCTACCAATCGCTCAAAGAATCTATGGGACTAATCATTTTGTAACAGGGTATTACACAGCAAGTTATGCTTACTTATTACGGGAAAATGGGCAAACCAGAAAAGCCATTCATTACGACCTTAAGGCCATCCATATTTTGAAAAAAGACTCGAATTCGGAGGCTATTCCCTTAGCAAAATCTTATAGAAATATGGCTATGACGTATGCAGGTCTTAAAAACAAAGCGCTTGCTATGTCATATGCTGATACAGCAATTATTTATTTTAAGAAAGCTTATTCAAGTCAACACTTTCAGGTTTTGAAAGCAGTATTTACCAAGTTAGATCTTCAACGAATCTTTTCAAGTGAATTTGAACAAACGGCATCTGGATTCAACAAATTAATCCAAACCTTTAATGTTCAAGGGAATAAAGGACTCTTTGCAATTTTAGCCAGAATCCGACTTGCGGATCTTCTTACCAAAGAATCTAATCGCTGGAACGAGGCGAAGAGACTGATTTCGGAAGCAGAAACAATAATATCAATAAAGGAAAATAAATTACCAGATGTCTTAGGAGAAATATCAAGTATAAAGGGATTCTTACTGTTTAAAAGAGGGGATAAGCAAGACGGCATGATGTTGATGGAGAACGGATATCAACAGATAAGGCAAGTAGTCGGCGCTGACGATCCAATCGCCAAAGAGGCGCAACTGAGGCTTATTAAGGCTAGACAAGCGACCTCTTTTTCGCCTTAATTAAAAACTTAACGATAACATGGTTTAATCATTAGACTTATTGAGCTTGTTTTTATTGAGTTTAGAAGGAATTAAGTTTGGGTGCAAAATTCATGTTTTGAATTTTTGAGCTTTAAATTACATAATCCTGCACAAATTTCCAGTATCATTTCAGCAGTCTCTCTTTTCATACGTCTAAGTTTTTCAGACAATACTCGGAATCGTTTTAAGAACCCAATTACATGCTCGATTGTGATTCTTGCAGAAC